>JAFWGD010000191.1 GCA_017515355.1 Coriobacteriales bacterium | reverse complement strand
TGGGGTGTCCCGCTGCCCTTTGACGAGGGCCACGTGACCTACGTGTGGGTCGACGCGCTCATCAACTACATCACCGCCATGGGCTACGGCGACCCCGAAAAGGCCGAGCAGTTCGAGCGCCTGTGGCCGGCGAACTACCACTTCATCGGCAAGGACATCATCCGCTTCCACTGCGTGATCTGGCCGGCCATGCTCATGGCCGCCGGGCTGCCGCTGCCCGAGCACGTGTTCGCGCACGGCTTCCTGCTCACCAAGGGCGAGAAGATGAGCAAGTCCACCGGCAACGCCGTCTCTCCAGCCGACCTCATCGCTATCTTCGGCCTCGACGCGTATCGTTACTACTTCCTGACCGACGTGCCGTTCGGCAACGACGGCTCGATCTCGATGGAGCGCATGGTGCAGGTCTACAACGCAGACCTCGCGAACACCTGGGGCAACCTCTGCTCGCGCGCCTTCAACATGGCGGTCAAGTACTTCGGCGGCAAGGTTCCCGAGCTTTCCGCTGAGGATTACGCGGCCATGGAGGCCAAGCACGGCAACCCGCTGAAGGATGTTGCCGAAGGCATCTACGCCGAGTACTCGCAGGCATTCAACGACGTAGCCTTCACCGATGCGGCCGCGGCGGCAAGCAAGCTCTCCCAGCGCGCAAACGCCTACATCGAGGAAATGGCCCCGTGGAACCTCGCGAAGGACGAGTCCCTCGGCACCGACCTCGCGTTCGTCATCTACAACACCCTCGAGGCCATCAGGCTCCTCGCGTGCTACTATGCGCCGTTCATGCCGAATACCTCCGAGATCGCCTTCGAAAGCATCGGTCTTTCGGGAGTAACCGAGATCGTCGATCTCGAGGACGTCTCCGCATGGGGACTGCTGCCCGCCGGCAATCCCGTCACCAAGTGCGCCCCGCTCTTCCCGAGGCTCAACGTCGCCGACCTCGGCCTCGAATAGCTCGAACAGATTGCACCACCGCGCGTTGGGCCATGCCTGCGCGCGGACCTCTTCAGACCACAGACCAAGGAGCTGGAAGTGTCCGACAACGACAGCATGCTCTTCCAAGATGCGCTGTTCAGAAACAAGAAAGGCAAGATCATCGAGCCCCCTGCGATCGAGGGCTTGGTTGCCGACACCCATGCGCACCTCGACATGCTCGACGACCCTGCGCTTGCACTCGCCAGGGCGGCGGCGCACAACGTCATGCTCGTTTGCAGCGTCGTCGATCCAGCCGAAGATGCCAAGCTGACCTACGACATGCTCGCGGAATGGCTCGCGCAGGCATCCTATCTGCTAGATGGCTGGGGCGTCGCGCAGACGTTGCCGACGTGCCGCATCATCGCGGGTGTGCATCCGCATGCGGCCGACAAGTTCGATGCGGACATCCTCAACATGACCGTGGCGTGCGCGAACCATCCCGCAACGGTTGCGATCGGGGAGATAGGCCTCGACTACCATTACGACTTCTTCAAGCGCGAGAACCAGTGCGACGTCTTCAGGCGCCAGATCAACCTCGCCCACGAGTTGCGCATGCCGGTTGTGCTTCACATCCGCGAGGCCCACGACGACGCTCTCGCTATCCTTCGGGATGAGGGAGTGCCCAAGGAGGGAGTGCTGCTCCATTGCTTCACCAGCGATGTCGAGACGCTCGAGCCATTCCTCGAGCTCGGCTGCAGCGTGGCGTTCGGCGGCGCGCTAACCTTCGCCAACTCCGATGCGATCCGCGAGTCGGCAAAGCGCGTTCCCCTCGACAAGCTGCTGACCGAGACCGACTGCCCTTACATGGCTCCGAAGCCGCTGCGCTCCACGAAGTCCTCGCCAGACCACACCATCTTCGTTGCAGATGCGCTTGCGGAGGTTCGCGGCGTGGTCGAGAGCGAAAGGGAGGCGTTCTTCGCGCAGCTCTTCCAAAACGCGCTCGACTTCTTCAAAGTTCAGTTCATTTGATGCATTTCCGAGCGCATCGCAGCTTCGTTATCATAAGATGTAATCAGTAGATTTCTCGTTTGCGAGACGATGGAGACGATTATGGTGGATTCGCCTGAGGAACTGGAAGGCGCAACGCTGATAGAGGCCGCCGAAGAGGCGCTCCCAGAGGTGCCAGCGGAGGCAAAATCCGAGGTAGAGGGGCAGATCGAGACCGAGGGAGAAATTGTGCCCGAGCCTGCGGCGGCATCTCCCGCGGTCAAGAAGACTACCGGCTCCGACTTCAAGAACATCGTGCAGAAGGGGACGGAGGTTGCCGATCCCCGCGTGCGCGAGCGCCTCGAGGATGTGCGGCGCTCGCAGATCTCGTATCCGCTCAGCCCTGCGATCCAACCCCCTGTAGAGGAGCAGGATTACGAGGAGATCGAAGGCGCGCCGACGTTGCTCATCATCAGCGGCTCCCCGCGCAAGCACACCTGCATCTCGCTTGCCAACATCATCGAGAAGGGCGCGCACGACTCGCGCGTCAACACGCGCAGGTTCTACCTTCACGAGAAGAGGATTAGCCCCTGCATCGGCTGCAATGGCTGCATCGAGACCGGCATCTGCGTGCTTGCCGATGCGGTCGATGACGACTACAAGGAGCTCAAGGAGCTCATCGACACATGCGACGGCATCGCGCTGGTCGCCCCGGTCTACTTCTCGGGACCTCCCGCGCAGCTCAAGGCGCTGTTCGACCGCTTCCAGCCATACTGGGTAGACAAGTACATTCGCACCGGCATCTTCCCGGACTACCGCCCCTCGCAGCTCTTCGTCATCGGTTCCGGCGGCGATCCGCATGGCTACGAGCCGCTCGTGACCATTTCAAAGAGCTGTCTGCAAATCGCGGGATTCTCGCTCGACAAGGTCTACAACTTCATCGGCTACCTCGCCCCAAGCGATTCGCCCAAGGCGATCACCGAGGAGGAGCTGCCTGAGATGTCGAAGCCGGATATCGCGAATAGGAAGAAGGCGATCATTCGCCAGAACGAGTTTCGCAGCTTGGCGCTCGAGGCCGGGCAGGCATTCGGCAGGCTCCTTCGCCTCAATGCCGAGAAGGCCAATGCGGAGAAGTGATGGCGAACTCCTTCCTCGCATCTGCAAATGCAACGATCGAGCTCCTCGAGAGCTTCGGCCTGCATACCAAGAAGGGCTTCGGCCAGCACTTTCTGGTTGACGACAACATCGTCGGCAAGATCCTCGATCTCGCAGAGGTTTCCTCAGACGACACGATCCTCGAAGTTGGGCCTGGCATCGGCACGCTGACGGTGGGGCTACTCGCGCGCGGCGCCCGCGTGATCGCCATCGAGAAGGACACCGACCTGCTGCAGATCCTCGATGCCACCTGTCCGCGCGCCACCGACAGCATCGCCGAGTCGTTCGCGCTGCTCAACATGGACGCGCTCGATCTCGAACCTGCCCATCTGCAGGTCGTGGCCGATGGATTCCCCAGCGCCGCTCTCCCTGGCAAGTTCGTCGCGAACCTCCCATACGCAGTTGCTGCGACCATCGTCCTCGACTTCTTCCAGAGGCTAGACTGCATCGAGATGGCGTGCGTCATGGTGCAATCCGAGGTTGCTCAGCGCATGTGCGCATCTCCGGGAAGCAAGGATTACGGCGCCTACACGATCAAGATCGGGCTGCTTGCCAACCCGATCTCCGACTTTCCCGTCAAGCCCGGCTGCTTCCTGCCGCCACCGCGCGTCGACTCGCGCGTCATCCGCCTCGACAGGCGCACCGACATCGCCAGCCGAGAGCTCGTCGATGCGGCGTGCATGATGGCCGACGCCGCATTCTTCCAACGACGCAAGACCATACGCAATTCGATCGGCTCCTTCCTGGGCAGTCGCGGCTTGGGTTCGGCACCTCTCGACGACATCCTCTCCGCCGCGGGCATCGACCCTAAGAGCAGGGGAGAGGCCCATCCGATCGAGTCCTACCTCGAGCTCGGGCGCGCATTTCTCGAGTTCGCATCCGAGTAATCCCCGTTCAGAGCGCCATTGCCGCATAAGTTGCTAGCGTCTGCCGCATTGGAAAGGCGAAGGAACCTGAACCGATGATATACTCTAAGGTCGATTCTGGAGGTTCAAATGGATATTGCTCAGCAAGCTGAATTGATTGACAACATTCGTTCGATCGTCGAGTCCCATCTCGGACAGCGCGTCAAGCTGCGCGCCAACATGGGCCGTTCGAAGGTCATCGAGAGCGAGGGCATCATCACCCAAGCTCATCCATCCCTCTTCATCATCGACATCAGGAGCAAGAGGGGCAAATCCTCCATCCATTCCTATCAGTACGTAGACATTCTCACTGGAATGGTGGAACTTACGGATGTTGAGAGCGGCGAGAAGCTTTTCGAGCCGCCATTTGAGAGTTAGAATCGGGTCGAGCCATGCAGCGCGCCTTGCGCCTGCTGCGCTCGCCTCGCAATCGTTGGGCCGATTTGGCGACGAGTGCGTCATATGGGCTCGGGCGGCATCATGTTGTGAACCTGGTCAGGTCCGGGAGGAAGCAGCCATAAGCAGCCTCTGGTGAGCGTCCGAGTCCATACGGCGCACTTTTCATGCAAAGCGAGCTGATTGACGTGGGTTTTTTCCAGTGGTTGGCGAATCTTCTCAAAGATCCGCGCGCTTCCATTGCCAAATGGATCATCACATTCGGGCCCATCTGGGTCTACTGCCCGCTCTTCGCGATCATCTTCCTCGAGACCGGCCTCGTCGTCACCCCGATTCTGCCAGGAGACTCGCTCCTATTCACCGCAGGCGTCTTCGCAGCTGATGGCGGTGGCCTGAACATCTGGGTGCTCATCATCTCGATGTCGATCGCGGCTATCCTGGGCAACACCTCCAACTACTGGATCGGAAGGCTCGTCGGCTCGAGGATCATCGCCTCCGGCAAGGTCAAGTCGCTTACGCCCGAACGCATCGAGAAGACCCAGGCGATGCTCGACAAGTACGGAATGATCGCCATCGTGCTCACCAGGTTCTTCCCGATCATCAGGACCTTCGCCCCATTCCTTGCGGGAATCGGATCGATGTCCTTCCCGCGCTTCACCTTCTTCAACATCATCGGCGGCGTTGCGTGGGTCTGCGTCTTCTCGCTTCTCGGCTACTTCTTCGGCGGGATTCCGTTCGTGCAGAACAACTTCGAGCTGGTGATCATAGGGATAGTCGTCATATCCCTCATCCCAGCCGCCGTCGGAGCGATTAGAATGAGACTGGGCAACAAGAAGAGCGAATAGCAAGAGGATTCGAAGATGGCAAGACAGTCGCTATACCGTGCATACAGGCCGCAGACCTTCGACGATGTAGTCGGACAGGAGCACATCGTCCGCACGCTGCGCAACGCAATCGACCGCAATACGCTCTCGCACGCATATCTCTTCACCGGTCCGAGGGGCACTGGCAAGACGACTACGGCCAGGCTCCTAGCCAAGGCGCTGCTCTGCGAGCACGCTCTCACCTCAAGCCCCGATGGCACGTGCCAGTGGTGCAAGGCCATCGCCAGTGGCACCCATCCCGATGTCTACGAGCTAGACGCGGCATCTCGCACCGGCGTGGACAACGTCCGCGACGAGATCATCGACCGCGTCGGCTTCATGCCAACCAACGGCCGCTACAAGGTCTACATCATCGATGAGGTCCACATGCTCTCGAACCAGGCGTTCAACGCGCTGCTCAAGACGCTCGAGGAGCCTCCGGCGCATGTGGTCTTCATCCTCTGCACCACCGATCCCAACAAGCTGCCCAAGACCGTCATCTCGAGGTGCCAGCGCTTCGACTTCCACGGAATCGATGCGCCTGAGATGGCGCAACGCCTGAAGGCGATCTGCGATTCCGAGGGCATCTCCAGCGAGCCTGCGGCGCTCGATCTCATCGCGATCAAGGCATCGGGCGGAATGCGCGACGCGATCACCGCACTCGAGCAGGTTGCCGTCTTCGGCGGCGGCTCCGTCACCATGGAGGCGGTCGGGGCGATGTTCGGAGACGCCGACGCGCTCAAGCTGCGCGATATCGTCGATCGCATCATCGAGCGCGACATCGTCGGCTGCTTCGCATGGGTCGAGGAGCTCGCGAACACCGGCCTCGACGCGATCCAGGCTGCCAAGAGCCTTACCTCGTATCTGCGCGACCTCTACGTCGCATACATCACGAAGTCCGCGCGTGGACTGCTATTCGTCCAACCCTCCGGGTTCGATGAGCTTTTCGAGCTGGCCAAGCGCTTCGAGTCCTCGGACAGGATCGTCTCGCTGATGATGGCTGCGGAGAGCCTCTCGCGCGACCTGCGCTACTCGACCAACCAGCGCCTCAGCCTCGAGATCGCTCTGACCAGGATGGCGCACCCCTCGTCCGACATCTCGCTCGACGCCCTAGCCGCGAGGATTGCTGCCCTGGAGGCCGGTACACCCGCCGCCGCGCCCAAGGCTGAAGCTCCCAAGGCGGAGCCGGCCAAGCGCGAGCGCAAGGAACCCGCTTCCGCTTCCGTTGCGAAGCCCGAGCCCAAGCCAGCTCTGCAACCCAAGCCCGATCCCGCTCCACAGGTCAAGGCATCGCCGGTGGTCCAACCCTCCAGCGAGGACATCGCGGAGATGCTGGGCAACCAGCGGACCGTCGAGAGGCTTTGGGAGAGGGT
>JAFWGD010000190.1 GCA_017515355.1 Coriobacteriales bacterium | reverse complement strand
CGTTGAGAAAGCGATGATGGAGCATGCCCGAATCTCTGTTTTCGGAACTGAACAGGAGCGCGGTTGCCAGCGTGGCGCCCTTGGCCGTGCGGATGCGCCCACGCACGCTCGATGAGATCCTTGGCCAGGATAAGGTGATCGGGGAGGGCACATGGCTTCGCCGCGCCATCGACGAGGATTCGCTGATGCCGATCATCCTCTATGGTCCCGCCGGCACTGGCAAGACGACCATCGCCAAGGTGATCGCATCGGAGACCAGCGCTCGCTTCGAGGAGGTCTCGGCGGTCAGCGGCGGCGTTGCAGATTTGCGCAAGGTGATCGATGCGGCTCGCAAGGAGCTGATGATCGAGGGACGCAAGACCATCCTCTTCGTCGACGAGATCCACCGCTTCTCCCGCTCGCAGTAAGACGCGCTTCTCCATGCCGTCGAGGATCACATCGTAATCCTAATCGGCGCAACCACGGAGAACCCGTACTTCGAGGTCAACTCGGCGCTTCTCTCCCGCTCGCGCATCGTCGAACTCGATCCGCTTGCCCAAGATGACATCGTCAAGCTGCTCAAGCTCGCCGTCGAAGATCCGCGCGGGCTCGACTCCAGATGCTCGATAACCAGCGCGGCGCTCGGGATGATCGCGCTCAACAGCGGTGGAGATGCGCGCGCGGCGCTGACCACGCTCGAGCTCGCCTCCGACATCGCCAAGCGCGCCGATGAGCTCACGCAAGACGATCTCGACGAGATCGAATCCGATGAGCTCGTAGCGCTTCCCATCGCCAAGCCCGTCATCACGGCATCCGTCGTCTCGGAGGCCTCTCCGCGAACTGCGCTGCGCTATGACAAGGACGGCGACGAGCATTACGACATCATCTCCGCTTTCATCAAATCGATGCGTGGCAGCGATCCCGATGCTGCGGTCTATTGGCTTGCCCGCATGATCGACGGGGGAGAGGACCCGAAGTTCATCGCACGTCGCATCTTCATCCTCGCCAGCGAGGACATCGGCAATGCCGACCCTAACGCGATCTCCGTTGCCGCGGCAGCCTTCAAGGCCGCGGAGTCCATCGGCTATCCGGAGTGCCGCATCAACCTCGCGCAAGCTGCGATCTACATGGCGCTGGCTCCCAAGTCCAACTCCGTGATCATGGCGATCGATTCGGCTATGAGCGAGGTGCGCAACGGACCGGCGCGCGCGGTGCCCAGCTATCTGCGCGACAGGCATCGCCCAGGTTCGGAGAACTACGGCAACTACGAGTATCCGCACAACGATCCAGCTGGTTGGGTCGAGCAGCGTTACCTGCCGGATGGGCTCGAGAAGGGCGACTTCTACCAGCCGGGCGAGCGCGGATGGGAGTCCTATCGCACCGACGCGGTCACCCGCGACCGCGACTGATCGGCAGCTCCGAACCCTTCGCATCGCAGTGTCTCAACGCTCTGGAGGAGCTGCTCGGCGCCCTCTTGTGTAGACTTTCTGCTTGTTCGCCGCAGAGCGTGTGAAAGCTGCGGCCACGAGAGTATGCCAGCCGACTTTTTTGCTATCATTCAAGGTGCAAGTCTAAGGAGGCCTTGATATGGATATCGCCAAGATTGCAATCCTCTGGATCGCAGTGGCAGCAATAGCGTGTCTGGCGTGGCTGCTCATCGAGCTTGCCGTCACCATGAGAGCTACGCGCAAGAACGTGAAGGAGCTCAAGGAGCGCTTGGAACCCACGCTTGCTCACGTCGAGCAGATCACGAGCTCGCTCGAGTCCGTAGTGGCGGACATCGACCCGCTGGTTCAGCGCGTCTCGCTCACCGTCGATGTTGTCAATCTCGAGATCATGCGCGTCGACCAGCTCCTCGCCGGCGTCACAGAGGTTACCGATGCGGTTGGCGGGACGGTCAAGAAGGTCTCCGGGGCCGCCAACGCCCCGATGAACCTCGTCGGCAATGCGGCTGACAAGATCAACAAGGTGATCACCAAGCGCCGCGGCTCGGACAAGGCTCAGGTGAAGAAGGTGGCCAACTCGCTGCCCGAGGACGGCGGCGAGCCTAGCGGCCTTCCGGCAAGCGATGGGTTCGATCCCGTCGTAGATGACCTGCGCGAGGACGAGTTCGGCGAGTTCGATCTCGAGGAAGGCGGCGGAATCGCGGTCGAGCAGGAGAGCGCGGAGGACTACTTCCAGTCTCCGATAGCTTAGGTTTTAAACGGCTGCTCATTCCTGGAGCAGCTTGCATGTTTCAGTAGAACGTCAAGGGCGAGCTCGCCCGATTGCGACAGGTGGGCACATGGCAATACGCAACAGCGGAATCGATATCGAAGGCACCGAGTCGACGCCGAAGGGAATGAGGCGCCTTACTCGCGACCTTAGGTTCGTTTGGACGATCATCGGCGTCCTCATCCTGCTCGTCTGCGTTGGATTCGTCTTCAAGTCGCTGGCAACCGCCATCTACAGCATCGTCATCGCCGGGCTGATCATCTTCATCCTGAAGGGGTCGGTCGCGTGGCTGACCAAGAAGCACATCAAGCGCGGAATCGCGACGACGATCATGATCGTAGTGCTCCTCTTCATTCTCGCTGCAATCGGATACAGCTTCGTGCCTATGCTCGTCGAGCAGACCAGTGGGTTCATCCAGTCCTTGCCCGACTATGTCAACGGCATCGAGAGCTGGTGGAAGGAGTTCGTTGCCACGCACAGGGATCTGATGTCCAACGACATCATCCAGTCGCTGGCCGCGCAGATCTGGGGAGGCCTGCAGGGAATCGTCGGCAGCATCACCAAGGATGGCGCGATCAGCGGCATCTTCGGCATCGGAATCTCCGTCGCCAACGTTGCGATCATCCTCATCACCGCATTCGTCATCGCCTTCTGGATCCTCATCGACTATGACAAGGTCACCCATGAGATCCACATCATCGCAGGTCCCAAGAGCGAGTGGTACCTCATCCTGTTCTCGACCA
This sequence comes from Coriobacteriales bacterium, assembly GCA_017515355.1. Lineage (GTDB taxonomy): Bacteria > Actinomycetota > Coriobacteriia > Coriobacteriales > CADBOM01 > RGIG5709. The sequence continues at coordinate 1,932 of JAFWGD010000190.1, read as the reverse complement.
TGCTCTCCCGCGTCCTTGGCGGATTCATCAAGGGAACGCTGATCGCCGCGATCATCGATGCCGCCATCATGAGCATCATCTTCGCGATTCTTGGCATGCCCTTCTGGCTGGTTCTCGGCATCTTCGCTGGAATACTTACGATCATCCCGTACATCGGCTCGATCATCGCCGCCATCACCTTCACGACCATCGGATTCTTCGTCAGCCCAGTCGCCGTCATCGTTTCGCTTCTGGCATCGGTGCTCATGCCCTGGGTCATCCACACCTTCGTCTCTCCGAAGATCATGTCCTCGACGATCAACCTCCATCCTGGCCTTACGATGGTCGCCATCATCGTCGGGCTCGCGCTCGACGGCGCTGTCGGAATGGTCATCGCCATCCCGCTCTTCGCGTTCCTCAGGGACGTCTTCGTCTACTTCTTCGAGTCGCTCACGGGACGCCAGCTCGTCACCGTGGACGGTGCGATGTTCAAGGGCGATGCGAGCGATTACTTCGATCCCGTCTACGACGCTACCAATGGCGCTCTCACCGGCATCATGCTGACCCAGATGATCGAGAGCAACGAGGAGCGGATCTACTCGAACAAGGAGCCCAGCCACTCTGCCGCTGCGCGCAGGGCCAAGGCCCACAAGCAGGCGCAGGCCGAGCGCCCGATCACCTTCGACGAGCTCATCGGCAGGAATCCTGCCATCACGGGCAGCTTCAAGAAGATTGATTCCGAGCCCAAGCCCAAGCATGAGCGCCGCGCAACCAAGGTCGAGGAACCTCCAGCCCCAAAGCCCGCCCCCGAGTCGCAGCCAGTCGAGCCGCAAGTGCCCGAGGAGGGCCAGAAATAGCCTCGGCAATCTCGGCAAGTTCGCTCCAAACGGTGCAAATAGCTGCTAAAACGTCGCTTTCGCTCCTCTTGTCCGCTATCTTTCAGCGTCTTGTCAGATGCGCTGCCTTCCGATGCCCGCCGTTGGATTATCCTTATATGGTTAACCTTAAAGCCATTCCAATGGAGGTTTGAAAGTGGATAGTGCTGAGATTCGCGAGAGTTTCCTGAAGTTCTTCGAGGAGAAGGGTTGCAAGCGCATGCCCTCGTCCTCGCTCATTCCCGATGATCCCTCGATGCTTCTCACATCGGCAGGCATGGTCCAGTTCAAGCCCTATTTCCTGCAGCAAAAGCAGCTCGAAGAGCCCTTCATCGGCACGACCACCGTGCAGAAGTGCCTGCGCACCTCCGACATCGATAACATCGGCGTGACGGGCCGCCACCTCTCGTTCTTCGAGATGCTCGGCAACTTCTCGTTCGGCAAGTACTTCAAGAAGGAGATGTGCGCCTGGGCGCTCGAGTACTCGCTCGACGTGCTCCAGTTCCCGCTCGACAAGCTCTACTTCTCCGTGTTCGAGGAGGATGACGAGACGGTCGAGATCTGGAAGGCGCTCGGCATTCCCGAGGATCGCATCGTCAAGCTCGGCGCCGACGACAACTTCTGGACGGCAGGTCCGACCGGTCCGTGCGGCCCCTGCTCCGAGCTCTACTACGACCAAGGCCCCGAGTTCGGTTGCGGCAAGCCCGACTGCGCTCCCGGTTGCGATTGCGACCGCTTCCTCGAGTTCTGGAACCTCGTCTTCACCCAGTACGACCGTCAGGAGGACGGCACGCTGGTGCCGCTTCCCTACAAGAACATCGACACCGGCATGGGCCTCGAGCGTGCGGCTGCCATCCTGCAGGGCGTGACCAGCAACTACGAGACCGACATCCTCCAGGACCTCATCAAGGTGGGTTGCGAGCTGTCGGGCAAGGCCTATGGCGCAGACCCCAAGTGGGACCTCAGCCTGCGCATCATCGCGGACCACTCGCGCAGCGTGAGCTTCATGATCGCCGACGGCATCCTGCCCTCGAACGAGGGCCGCGGCTACGTGCTGCGCCGACTGCTGCGCCGCGCG
>JAFWGD010000189.1 GCA_017515355.1 Coriobacteriales bacterium | reverse complement strand
TAAGCAGATCGGCCAGCAGATCAGGGCCGACGGTCCGCAGAGGCACCTCGTCAAGCAGGGCACGCCAACCATGGGAGGCGTAGTCATCCTGCTGGCCATGACCGTATCGGCGCTGGTTGTCGCGGGATTCTCCAAGCACATCCACCTGCTTCCCGTGCTGCTCGTCATCATGGCCACGCTGCTCACCGGCGCGCTCGGCCTCGTCGACGACATCACCAAGGTCTTCAAGCAGCGTTCTCTCGGCCTCACCCCTAAGGCCAAGCTGGCGGGGCAGATCCTCATCTCGGTGCTCTTCTGCCTTGCCGCGGTCAACTGGTGCGACGTGACGCCCGTCATCGACTTCCCCTCGATCGGCACGATCAACCTGGGGATCCTCACCACCACCATCCCTATCGGCGACGGCTTCCAGATCCCATGGCTCTATGTGATATTCGTCACGCTGCTGATCGCGGGCATGTCCAACGCGGTCAACCTCACCGATGGCCTCGATGGCCTCGCTGGAGGGTGCGTGCTGATCTGCATGCTCGTCATGGCTGCCATCGCGTTCGCCACGAACAACCTTTCGATCGCGCTCGTCTGCGGCGCGGCGGCGGGAGCCTGCATCGGGTTCCTCTGGCACAACACCTATCCGGCCTCGATCTTCATGGGCGACACCGGCTCGCTTTCGCTGGGAACTGCGGTTGGAGCGATTGCGGTCATCACCAAGGCCGAGGTCGTCGTCCTCGTCATCGGAGGACTCTTCGTCGCCGAGGCCCTCTCCGTCATCATCCAGGTGCTCGTCTTCAAGAAAACCGGCAAGAGAGTCTTCCTCATGGCCCCGTTCCACCATCACCTCGAGAAGAAGGGCTGGTCGGAACCTCAGGTGGTCACGAGGCTGATGATCGTTTCCGGCACCCTCGGGTGCCTTGGATTCGCCTGGTTCTTCACGGGTTTGCTCTAGTTCGGTAAGGGATGATTCGCACTCATGGGTTTGGACAGGATCGATCTGGGCAACGTTGCGATAATCGGCTTGGGAGTCAGTGGCAGCGCGGCTGCGCAGTTCTGCCTCAATCATCTCAAGTCAGCTGAGACCGATCGCGTTTCGGTCTCTTCGTTTACGATTTACGCCGGAAAGCGCGTCCCCTCGACCGAGGCAGCGGCGCAGAGGTTCATCGATGCCGGCATCGACGTGATCTTCGATTGCGAGGAAGTAGAGGGCGGCTTCGATCTTGCCGTCGTCAGCCCCGGCATCTCCGAGAACAGCGGCTTCTACGCCTCTGCAAAGCGCGCGAGCGCCGATATAGTCTCCGAGCCCGAGCTCGCGTTCCGCATCTCGCCGGCCGACTGGATCGGCATCACGGGAACCAACGGGAAGACGACCACGACGATGCTGGTCGATCATCTTCTGAGGACATGCGGTTTCGATTCATGCACCGTTGGCAACATCGGCGATCCCTGCATCACCGCAGCCGACGAAAGGCCTGCTGGGCGCTTCTTCTCCGCGGAGCTCTCCTCCTACCAGCTCGCCACCACCGCGCAGTTCAAGCCGCGCGTCGGCATCCTTCTCAACGTAACGCCAGACCATCTCTCCTGGCATGGCAGCCATGAGGCCTACAGGCAAGCGAAGTTCAAGCTTTTCGCCAATATGGATGCTGACGACTGTGCGATCATCGATTGCCAGGACCCTGCAGATCGCGCCTTCGCAAGCGAGCTCGCCATGCGTGGCGTCAAGGTCGTTGCGCTTGGCGGTCCCGACGGAATGGGGTGCCGCTGCGATGGATTCGCTGATCTCGCGTTCGTCGAGGATGGTGTGCTCAAGGTTCTCTTCGACGGCAAGGAGCTCGAGATCTGCCTTGCCAGCGAGCTTCAGATCAAGGGAGAGCACAATCTGCAGAACGCTCTCGCGGCATGCTCCGCGGCTCTTGCCGTCGGCGGAAGCCTCGAGGCCATCGCGGAGGGTTTGCGCACGTTTTCCCCGGTAGAGCACCGAATCGAGCCCTGTGGAACGCTCCACGGCGTGCGATTCTACAACGATTCGAAGGCAACCAACGTCGATGCGGTGCTCAAGGCTCTGACAGCCTTCTCCGTCGATGACGGCGTCATCATCCTGCTTGGCGGGCGCGATAAGGGCACCGACCTCTCAGAGCTCGTCGCGGATTGCTACGCCAAGTGCAAGGCGGTTATCTGCTACGGAGAGTCGAAGGAGCGCTTCCTCGAGGCGTTCTCCAGTGGAGCCAGCGAAGCTGACCTGTAGAAGCTCCATGAAGCCGTCGGCATGGCCGATGCGCTCGAAAAGGCTGCTCGGCTCGCCAGCGATGGGGACTCGGTTCTCCTTTCCCCTGCATGCGCGTCTTTCGACGAATTCAATTCCTTCGAGCACAGGGGAGAGACATTCAAGAAGCTCGTGGCCGAGCTCATCGCCAAAGAGGATGGGGGAACCGCGGTTTGAGCGCTGCTAAGCGATCGAAGATCAAGGCGGGCGGAAGTCCTTCCTCCTCGGTGATGGCATCGAGGCTAATGCTCATCGGCACCGTGATAGTCTTGCTCGCGCTTGGCGCCATCATGGTCTACTCGGCATCCTCCGTCTTCGGCTACACCTCGAATGCTCACGACGCCACCTACTTCTTCAAGAGGCATCTCGTCTGGATCGGCGCCGGAATCTTCATCGCCTTCATCACCGCCCTGATCAAGCCGCGCTTCTGGGATTCCCCGGTGGTCTGGCTCATCTGGGTGGTTCTCGTGGCCTCCCTGATCATGGTCAGGTTCCTCGGCGAGGCGACGCTCGGCGCAACCAGGGCATTCGAGATCGCGGGCATCAGCGTCCAGCCCTCCGAGCTCGCCAAGATCGTAATCCCGCTTACCTGTGCGCACCAGATCTCGCGCTTCCATGAGGGCGAACTGTCGGTAGGGAAGTTCTCGCTGCTCATGCTGTTGATCGTCGGCACTCCGGTGCTGCTCATCGTCGCCCAGCCCGACCTGGGCACCTCCATCATCGCGCTCGTCGCGGTTATCGCGGTCATGTGGTTCGGGGAGCTCCCCAGGGCGTGGGTGGCCCTCGTCATAGCAGTGTGCGTCGTTCTCGGAGTAGCCATGATCGCGCTCGTCAGCTTCCGCGGAGACAGGATCGCTGCGTGGCTCAACCCTCTTTCTGACCAGTCGAGCCAGATTGCCAACGGTCTCTACGCGCTCTCCGAGGGCGGGCTGACCGGCGTCGGTCTCGGCAATTCGGCGCAGAAGTACCTCTATCTGCAGTACGCCTACAACGACTTCATCTTCCCGATCATCGGCGAAGAGCTCGGTTGGCTGGGATGCATCTTCGTAGTCGTGGTCTTCCTGCTCTTCTGCAGAAGCTCGCTGCAGGTTGGGCAGAGCGCTTCGGGCATCTTCGGCAGGATGGTCGCGCAAACCTCGGGAGCGGTCATCTCGTTCCAGGCCTTCCTCAACATGTTCTGCACCACCGGGCTGCTGCCGGTGACGGGTAAGCCGCTTCCGTTCATCAGCTACGGAGGAAGCTCTATGATCACGACGATGATCCTCGTCGGTCTGATCCTGAGCGTTTCGCTGCACGATTCCAGCGACGAGTCCGGCAGGATGAGGGGCCAGATCGAGGTTGTCCAAGGCACCGGCAAGGGCGATTCCGATGCTGGCGGCTATTGGATCGTTGATGGTTCGAGCGCAAGGCAAACGGGAGTTTCGGGGGCTTACGGCTCATCTCGCTCCACAAGCTTCGCCCGTCGCTCGCTTCGATTATCGAAGTTTACGTGAAGGTATCGCGTTGACGCCTCAGGCGCAGCGCTTCACAAGTAGAATGTATTGGAGGGAATTCGCGTCCAGCGCGCCAAAAGCGCTGGATCGTCCACGAAAAGGGGCGCAACGCGAATCTGAGAGAGGCTAGGGGAGTCCGCTTGAAATTCGTCATCACCGGTGGTGGAACCGCAGGGCACATCTATCCTGCGATCGCAGTTGGCAAGGAGCTCGAGGCAAATGGGCACGAGGTGCTCTTCGCGGGCACGCCGAATGGCCTGGAGGCGCGTTTGGCGCCTGAGGCCGGCTTCGACTTCAAGGAGTTCGAGGTCGCCGGCTTCAACAGGCGCAAGCCGCTGACTCTCATCACCTCCTCCATCAAGGCCTTCAAGAGCTCGAAGGCCGCCAAGCGCTGGCTTGCCGATATCGAACCCGATGCGGTCATCGGATTCGGAGGCTACGTGTCGATCCCGGTTGGCAAGGCTGCCAAGGACATGCGGATTCCGCTCGTAATCCATGAGCAGAACTCGGCTTCCGGCATGGCGAACAAGTATCTCGCATCGCGCGCTGCGGCAATCGCTCTCACCTATGAGGCTGCGGCGAAGTACTTCAAGGCGGATTGCCCGATGATCCTCACCGGCAACCCCGTACGCGCGGAGTTCCTTGCGGTGGAGCGCGAGCCCTCCCGAAAGATGCTCGGCATCCCCGCTGGCGACAAGCTGCTCTTCGTCTTCGGCGGCTCCCAGGGAGCGCGCCACATAAACACCGCCATCACCGCGCTCGCCCCCAAGCTGATGGAGATCGAGGGCCTGCATGTGATCCATATCTGCGGGCCGAAGGAATACGACACCGTCAAGGCGGCTCTTGGAGAGCATGGAATCGAATGCTCCGGTCCGGGGTTCACGCCCGATGGCGGCTGGGAGAATCCGGGGCAGCGCTATGCACTTACCGGCTACTTCAACAACATGGGCGAGGCTCTCGCGGCCAGCGACGTCGTGGTCGCTCGCGCAGGTGCAACCTCGCTAGCCGAGATCATGGCGGTTGGAGCCGCCGCGCTGCTCGTCCCGTTCCCGTTTGCCACCGACGACCACCAGACGAAGAACGCCCAGGCGCTCGTCGAGTCCGGCGCATCCTTGATGTGCGCGGATGACAAGGTCGAGAGCGACGAGTTCACGGCCAAGCTCTTCGAGCTGCTCGAAAACGACGAGCTCAGGAGGAAGATGTCAGAGATGACGTTCGCTATGGGCAGGAAGAACGCAGCCAAGAAGGTTGCGGCGCTGGCCATAGCGGCTGCCAATGGAAACATCGAGGTTGGTGAGATAGATGCCATTTGATTGCGAGATCGAAGGTTTCAACAGGGTCCATTTCATCGGTATCGGCGGAATCGGGATGAGCGGAATCGCCTCCGTCGCCAAATCTCAGGGAATGGAGGTTTCCGGCTCCGACCTCAAGGATTCCAAGGTCGCGCGTGCCCTGAGGAAGCAGGGCATCGACGTGCGGATCGGCCACAGTGCAAAGACGATCGAGGAGATCGACCCCGAGGTCGTGGTCATCAGCAGCGCGATTCCCGAGCGCAATCCCGAACTCAGGTGGGCCAGGGAGAGGGGAGTGCCCGTATGGGCGCGCGCCCAGATGCTCGCCTACGTCTGCAGGAGCAAGAAGATCCTCGCAGTAGCGGGCACGCATGGCAAGACGACCACCTCTTCGATCCTTGCGAGCGCAATGGTCAAGCTCGATGCCGACCCGTCGTTTCTCGTGGGGGGCATTATCGATGGCCATGACACCAATGCCAGGTACGGCTCCGGCGATGCTTGCGAATCGAGGCCGACG
>JAFWGD010000188.1 GCA_017515355.1 Coriobacteriales bacterium | reverse complement strand
TGCCGAAGTGGTTGATCTGGTCGACCTTGTAGTCAGCGATCCTCTCGAGGAGGGCCTTGGTTGCCTCGGGATCCTCGTAGAAGGCGCAGAATGCGTTCTCCATGCCCAGGAATGCGTGGAAGCGCTCCCAAAGGCCGTTGACCATGATGATGCTGAGGACCTTGTTCTCGCTATCCCAATTTGCGAGGTCCTTCTCGGCTCCAGCCTTCCACTCGCGCTCGGGGGCGTCGAGGTCAGGCCAGGTGACCTTCTCTTCCCACTCTCCGACTTCCTCGAGCAGGAAGGGGAAGTCGTAGTCGGGCATCGGGCCAGGCTGGTTCGCTCCCCAATAGAACGGAACGCCATACCAGTCAACGGAATGGCCCGGCAGGGCAGCCTCGCCCATAACGGGCAGAGGCATGAAGAACTGCTGATCGCTATCGCTGGGAATCCACCAGGGATCCTCATGGTGATATGCCTTCAGCATGTTCAGACGGCGGTTGATCTTCTCTCCCATTGAAATACTCCTATTCTTCGACCTTGCGAGTTGGACTGATGGTCCAGGTCGATAGCGAATACATACATAGTTGATTGTAAAGTTTGGACAAGTCGCAGTAAAGTGAAATCGTTCTATTAGGTAATGCGCATAGAGGAAACAGTGCGCTTTTTGCGTTTGAGCGGCGGAAATGGCAAATCGGTACAAACGTAATAATTCATCGTAGTGAAATTTTTAAGGCGATTATGCAGAAAATAGCGCGCTCAGAGCAAGAACCTAGGAATTTTGGACAAGTACATTTCGATAACCGATCCCTATGGTTTGACGCATGTCGGGAATTAGCCGACTGGTGGGTATGAAAGAAGGGGTGCCGCAGCTCTCGCCACGGCACCCCTTGGGCTTCCGGATGGCCGGATGGCCTGTCGGAAAAGGTGTGTTGGAAACTACTGCTGAACCGGTCCGAAGAGACCCTCGCGATATGCGCCGATGTACTCGATGGCCATCTCGTCCTCAGCGAGGAGAGCGTCGGTCGCATAGATGATTCCGCGGAGGTCACGGCTCAGCGGGTCGATGATCGCGGAGTCCATGCCAGCGTTCATGGCAAGGGTCATGAAGGCCATGTTGATCATCTTGCGGACAGGCAGGCCGTAGGAGATGTTGGAGAGACCAGAGGTGATGTGGATGGTCGGATACTGCTTCTTGACCTCGCGGCATACCTCGGCGAAGCAAAGGAGCGACTCCTCGTTGGCGCCCAGGGTCTCGACCAGCGGATCGATGTAGACGCGGCTAGGATCGATGTCGTACTCCTTGAGGACCTCCATGAGGTCGGCGAAGACCTCGAGACGACCCTCTGCGTCCTCGGGGATGCCATTGTTGTCGCAGAGGAGTGCGACGACGCCCCACTCGGTTCCCTGGATGGCGGGGAGGATGACCTCGCACTTGTCGCCCTCCATGGAGATGGAGTTGATGATTCCGGGCTTGTTGCAGAACTTCATGGCCTCAACGAGGGTCTGCGGGCTCGGGCTGTCGAGGCAGATCGGCAGATCGGACTCTTCCTGGATGAGGCCGATGAGCCACTCCTGGATGCCAAGCTCGTTGTCTACGCGGGAAGCGCAGCAGTCGAGGTAGTCTGCTCCGACCTCGGTCTGTGCCTTGGCGAGGTAGCGGATGTACTCCTCGTCATGGGCATCGATCGCAGCGGAGGTCTTGGGGATGGAACCGTTGATTTTCTCGCCAATGATGATCATGTCAGTATCCTTTCCTAAATAAACGACGCTTGTATTTCCAACTTCGACAATTACTTCTGCTAGGCCAAAGTTCTCTTTGCAGCCTCGACGACGTGGCTGATGAGCACGCTGGTTGTGACCGATCCAACACCACCGGGAACCGGGGTGATGGCGTCGACGATGGGCTCGACCTCATCGAACTTGACATCGCCGCAGAGCCTCTGCTGCTCTTCGTTCCAGTTGATTCCCACGTCGATGACGATCTGGCCGGGCTTGAAGTAGCTGGCATCGACGCTCTCCATGACGCCGGCTGCTGCGAGGACGATGTCGGCCTCCTTGGTAATCGACGGGATGTCGATGGTCCTGGTGTGGCAGATCGTGATCGTGGCATGCCTGTGCATGAGCATCATGGCAACGGGGCGGCCGATGACAAGGCTGCGTCCGATGATCGTGACGCGCTTGCCCTTGGGATCGATTCCGTAATGGTCGAGGATCTCGATGCAGGCCTGTGCCGTGCAGGGAGCGAAGCCCTGCTTGGTGTTGGCGAAGACGCCGACCATCGAGCCGTCGGTGATTCCGTCGATGTCCTTCTCGGGTGCCAGCGCGTTGCGGGCAGCCTCGTCGTCATCGCGATTGGGGAGGGGACGGAACATCAAAACGCCATGGACGCTGTCGTCGGCGTTGAGCTTCTCGATCTCGGCGAGCAGCGTTGCGCGGTCGGTATCCTCGGGGAGGACGACCTTCTTGACAGCGACGCCGACGCTGTCAGCGCGCTTGGTTGCGCCGCGCTCGTAGGACAGATCGTCTGCACGCTCGCCGACGCGGAGAATCGCCAGAGTGGGCTCTACGCCTTGGGCCTTGAGCTCCTCGACTTCAGCTGCGATGCGCTCGTTGAGGGCAGCTGCGACCTCTTTTCCACTGAGTACCTGGGCCATTGTTAACCTCTAATCCTATTGTCGACAACCTGATAGATCTCGTCTGCCAGCGGGCAATACTTGTCAAGAAGCTCGTTGGCCTCCTTCTCGAGGCTCTCGGCATACTCGCGGTCGGTCATCGCCTTGGTGTTGATGAAGACGTTGAAGCTTGCTGCCTGCAGTCCTGCCTTGCAGCAGACTGCGCCGCAACCCGCATCGGAGATGGCAAGGGCGGAGCCGATTT
>JAFWGD010000187.1 GCA_017515355.1 Coriobacteriales bacterium | reverse complement strand
GACAGAGGTCGGCGAAGAGATCAACATCGCGGATTCAGCGCTCGACCCTGCTCTGGTGCAGTAGCCGACAGGCGCCAAAGCCCCCATAAATCGAAACTCCGCTGCCAGCCAAGCTCTGCAGCGGGGTTTTTGCGCAGCTAGCTGGGAATTTACCCTTGGCTCCCCTATTCGCTGCCGTGTTGGAAAGTGGCTCCCAGCAGCTCCAGCAGCAGAATGGAGAAGTGCTTCTGCATGGCATCGAGCGCCAAGACTTCATCCTGCTGCTCGATGGCCTTGTAGATGTTGGTATGGATCTCCATCAGGTCGTAGTAATAGTCCGTCTGATAGCCGATGTAAGACCAGAAGCCCTTGAGGAACGCGCGCAGCGATTTCGACTGCAGCTGATACCACTCGAAGAAGTCATCCTCCTCCGCGATGGCGAAGAGGCGTCGATGGAAGCTGGAGTCATAGGCCGCTATCTCGTTCAGCTCGCTGGAGCCCTTCATCTCATCCAGGATGCTGGCCAGCTCCTTCAGGTCGAAGTCGGTGCGCTTCTTGATGACGATCTGCACCACCTCGCACTCATATACGAGGCGCACGAAGAAGCTCTGGAGAGTTCTATCCTCCTTGATGTAGCCCATGAGCGACGAGAGGAAGCCTTCCTCGTACTTGTGGGAATTCTCCTCGACGAACGTGAGGATTCGCTCCGACTGCTCGCTGATCTTCTAGTCTTCGTTGAGATCTGGAATGCGCGAGGACATCAGGACTTCCTTTCCGCTTCGATCTGGGGCATAACCATGCCAATGGATTCGACGATGCCTTCGAGGCGCTCCAGCAGCTCGGCATCGTCGGCACGGAATCGATCTGAGTTGTAGGCTTCGATTTGCGAGAATGCGCCGATCAGGTTGTCGAAGAACGGCTTTCCGATGAGGTCGAGCACCATGCCGCTGCTCTTCATGGCATCCCATACGGGAGTTGCAATCGGATAGTTCAGTGCGGTTTTGCTCTTAACGTACTTCTCCAGAGGCTTGGCCAGGTCCGCCAGCTCGTTTTGCAGGCAATCCAGAACTTGGTTGTACTTCTTCTTCTGGACGTGCCGGTTGGTGAGCCAAGCGAGCAGTATCGCAAAGAGGAAGCCGAGGAATGCGCTGAAGAATTCTATGAGGAGCTGGGCGGTCAAGTTAGAACCTTTCTGGTTGGGCGTATTGAGCGCATGGGCGTTTCGGCGCTCTAGCGCTTTTACCCATTGTACTTCCCCAGGAGCCGAGCTTGTGAGAAAAATACGGATGCTCGGCTTTGGCCCCGAGCAGCCGCGGCGCTCAATCCCCCGAGATACCTACGAACTCCTAGCCCGCCTAGCTTTCAGCTAGAATGCTTGTGTGAGGAAAACCGCTCGAAAGGAGCCACCTATGGCGAAAATGCCTCTGGATTGCATGGAAATGATCAACAACGCTTACGCTGCCGCTGTGGCCACGTGCAGCCTGGATGGCGTGCCCAACGTAGTGAGCTGCTCGATGAAGCAGGCTTGGGACGCAGAGACCGTGATGATCTCGGACCAGTTCATGAAGAAGACGCTCGCGAACATCCAGGCCAACCCCCGCATGGCCCTGAGCGTGTGGGATGAGACGCATGGCTACCAGGTGAAGGGCACCGTGATCTACGAGAATGATGGTCCGAACTACGAGGCAATCTCCTCGCAGGTGCACCAGATCCTATCCAGCATGGGCTACGATTTCCGCTCCAAGGGCGTGTGCTGGCTTCGCGTCGAGGAGGTCTACTCCATCACGCCGGGCCCGGATGCCGGCGAGCTGATCTCGTAGCACCTGCCCTGCATGCAAACCACTCGAAAGGAGCCGCTAGTGCGCAAGATACTTGCCATCCTCTTGGCCGCAACAGTCTGCCTTGCAATGTGCTCGCTGCTAGCTGGATGCTCTAGCGGGTCATCGGCTGACGATCTCAAAAACCAGCGCGAGATCACTTGGGAGGACAACATCCTCACGGTCAATCTCGGCACGAACAAGACGACCGGATGCGAATGGAAGGTCGAGTTCGTCGATGACTCCGTGATTGGCTGGGGCATCGTGCGCATCTTCCATCTCTCCGACGAGGCCGCCAAGGACAACCTGACTGCAGGCACATCCGAGATCACGTTCGAGGGCAAGTCAGCCGGATCGACGTACATCAAGCTGACCACTCCATACGACTGGGAAGGCAAAGAGCCTGGATACGCTTACGTAGTCCACGTGCTCGTCAATGACGACGGCACGATAGCGGACGCGCGAGGCGAAGAGGTAACAGAGTAGCGATTGACGGCTTAGCGTTTCGGCGGCTCCCTACGCCTGCCCGAGGTACTCCTCGAGGCACTGGCCTCTCTCGTGCATCGCGCGTGCCGCTTCTGCTCCTACGTAGCGGAAATGCCACGGCTCGTTGTCGATGCCCGTGATGTGCTCCTTGCCCGCTGGATAGCGCAGGATCCACCCGTACTCCCAGCTATGCTCGACCATCCAATTCCACACGTCCTCTTTGTCATCGGAGCCTTGGCTCTCGCTCGTCACGTCGATGGCGAGGCCGGTCTCGTGCTCGCTCGTACCAGGCTCCGCAACGGTTTTGAGAGCCTTCTCTCTGGCGCTGGACCTGGAAAGGCCGTCGGCCATGTAAGATGCGATGGTCTCGTCGAGAACCTTCTGCTGTTGCTGTCTGGAGCGGTAGGACGAATTCACCTTAGGATCCAGCCCGGCTGCACGCATGTCGTCGAACATCCTCTGAAGGTCCAGATAGCAGCGCGAGTCAACAGCCTCGCCATAGCGCAGCTGCGTGAGATCCGGCTTGTACGGATCCATGGGGTGGGCGTCGTTGACGAGCACTAGCCGCCAATCGGACTCGCTCTCGATGGAGCTTGAAATGCCTTGCGACTGCTGCACCTCCAAGGCGGAAACATCCAAATGAACGAAGAAGATGCAAGCGAAGACAACCAATGCGGCAGCTGCAGCGCACAGCATTTTTGCCGCGTAGCTGCGTTTTCTTCTGCGGCGCCTGGCTGCTTCTATCTGGCGCTGGCTGTTGGCCCTTCCGTAACCTCTTGCGTATGATTGGCGACGTGCCAACTGGCGCTGCTGTGCCCCCATGGATTCCCTTCGTGTTGCGCAGATTTCCGATTGCAATCAGAATCTTACGCGACACCGCTTTAAGGCCTCTTTGGCGGGCATTTAAGTTCTATTTAAGATTTGCTCGTATCCGCTCCAGCCCAGATGGAGAGCCCCGCATGCTGCGGCTCTCCCACCCCGTGCAATCAGAGCTCCACCAGCCCAGCCCCCAACTCGCGGGCGCGAGCCAGCTCGCTCGGGAAGATCTCCTCATGGCGCTTGATGCGCTCCTCCGGGTCGAAGATGGTCCAGTTGAAGCGGCTGTAGTCATCGACCTGCTTCGTGGAGCCAACCGTGAGAAGCGTCGTCGGCCCGACGTGCCTATCCAACGACTTAACATGCGAGTCGACCATCTTGGTGTAGTTGATCTTGTCGTAGATCTCGACGGCGCAATTGCTCGTCACGACGAGCAGCACTGGAATGGGGCGCTGGTTGCAGGTTACGTCCTCGTGGCGGTACGTGATGTACTGGAAGACCAGGCGCTCGTAAAGCGCGCGATAACCAGCCGACATGTCACCAAGATAGATCGGCGATCCCAGGATGAGCCCGTCCGCCTCGCGGATCTTGCCCAGCAGCTCGGTGAGCCCGTCCTTGACCATGCAGATGCCCTCGAAGCGCTCCGTCTTGCAGGCGAAGCATGAGCGGCAGCCCGTGAATGCGTCGAGCTCGTACAGGTTGACTACCTCCACCTCGATGCCCTTCTCCTGCGCCCCGGAGGCAGCCTCGCGCACCAGCTGGGCGGTGTTCCAATTCCCCCTGGGACTTGCGTTGATGGCGATGATCTTCTTCATGTTGTCCCCTTCTAAAACCAATTCAACGTTGTTCGCATGCTCAAATGCTACCAAAAGATACCGAAGCTGAGCCAGATGCGGAGAGTTGCTGCTCCATCAGCTCGTCAGCTCGTCAGCTCGAAGCTGGTTTCGATGAGCCGCGCGACCTCCTCATCGGCGAGGGTATCGTCGAGGACAACCGTGATCCAATGCTTGCGATTCATGTGATAAGCGGGGAAAATGCCGGGAATGCTGCGTAGCTCG
>JAFWGD010000015.1 GCA_017515355.1 Coriobacteriales bacterium | reverse complement strand
GGCCTGTTTTTCCCTCGCGGGTTCGAGCCCCTGCGGTTCGCCCAATAAAAGAAAAACGCCCCGAGTCGGGACGTTTGTTTTTCTATGGTGGAGGTAAGGGGGCTCGAACCCCTGACCTCAGGCTTGCAAAGCCCGCGCTCTCCCAGCTGAGCTATACCCCCGAGTTTCAAGGTGGTGGGCCCTATTGGATTCGAACCAATGACCTCCCGGTTATCAGCCGGACGCTCTAACCAACTGAGCTAAGGGCCCTTGAAAGCAGCTTTAATAATTTATAACAGCGCAAAACTTCGGTCAAGAAAAAATCGTGTCTTCGGCAAATCGGGCGGCAAGGAGCAGTTGAGCGGCGGATATGCCCGTGATATGGTCCACTTTTGCGCGTTTCGCGCACTCGGCCGCTCCGTTGAAGCAGCTGCAAGGTGGCCGTTTCTCCGCGCCTCGATCGCGCGGTCGCGCTATAATCGCTTAAAAAGGAGGCAGATATGATACCTGTGGTAGTTGAAACGCTGGTGGTCGGCGGACCGAACGAGTCGAAGATAATCCTTCGCCCGATCGTCGACACTGGCCCCAATCCGCGCGTCCTGTCGGTCTACATCGACATGGGCGAGGCGCTCGCGCTCAGCATGGCAGCGCAGACTAAGTCGCCAAAGCAA
This sequence comes from Coriobacteriales bacterium, assembly GCA_017515355.1. Lineage (GTDB taxonomy): Bacteria > Actinomycetota > Coriobacteriia > Coriobacteriales > CADBOM01 > RGIG5709. The sequence goes on along the minus strand of JAFWGD010000015.1, from coordinate 2,785 downwards.
ATCTACGAAGAGGATCTCTCGCTGAGGATCATGGAGCAGCTTGGGGCCGATTTCTCGCGGTCGGTGATATACGGCATCGAGAAGGACCGCTATCTCGCGCGCGTGGTGCTGCGCCGCGGAACAGAGGAGATCAAGGTGGAGGCCAAGGCGAGCGACGCGATCACGATGTCCATTAAGGCGAAGGCTCCGATATACGTTTCGCCAGAGGTCATGGCTGCGGCTGGCGCTCCGCTCTCTGCAGACAAGAAGGCAAATGAAGAGCGCGAGGCTCTCGACTTCCACAACTTCGTCGAGGGGCTGAACCCGGACGACTTCGTCAGCGAGGCCGAGCTCGATGATCTCCGCAACGCCGACAACCTGGATGACCTTTTGGGAGGCAGTCAGTAGGGCTGCCATGGCGGCACTTCCCCACCTTATATAGAGAACGCGCCCGCGAAGCGATTCGCAGGCGCGTTTGCTTTTGCTAAGCTGCTGGAGTTGGGCGCTACTCTACGGTCTCGCCCTCGTCATCTGCGCTGGCGCTTTCGACCTCCATGCCCTCATCGGCGAGCGAAAGCTGCCCGTCATCGACGGCTGGCTTGGGCGCGCGCTTCTTCTCGTGCGAGACGATGCGCGCCATCGCGGAGACCCTGTCGCCATCCTCGATGTTCATGATCTTGACGCCCTGCGTCGACCTGCCGAGCCTTGAGATGTCCATCGCCTTGACCCTGATCACGACGCCTGCCTCGGAGATGATCATCATCTCCTCCGCCTGGTTGATGACCTTCATCGCAGCCAGGTCGCCCTTCTTGTCGGTCATGGTGATCGTATTGACGCCTTGGCCGCCACGGTGCTGCTCGGGATACTCGCTCGTCGCGGTGCGCTTGCCGAAGCCCTTCTCGGTGATGACCACAAGCTCACTGCCCGCAGGCGCGATCTCCATGCCGAGCACCTGAGCACCCTCGGGTACCGTCATTCCCTTGACGCCAGTTGTGCCACGACCCATCGGGCGAGCCTCCGACTCGTCCCACTTGATGGCCTTGCCGTTGGACGAGACCATGACAACCTTCTGGCCCTCCTTGACCCTCTTGACGGCGATGAGCTCGTCGTCTTCCTTGAGATTGATCGCAATCAGGCCGTCGCGGCGCGAACGCGCGTAGTTGTCCATCGAGGTCTTCTTCACGATGCCGCGCTTGGTTGCGAAGAGCAGGAACTCGTCGCTCGGGAACTCCTTGGTGGAGATGACCGCGGCGATCTTCTCACCCTTGTCGAGCTGGAGGAGATTGACGATCGCGTGGCCGCGCGCGTGACGCGATCCCACCGGCAGCTCGTGGACCTTGAGCCTATAGACCTTGCCGAACGACGAGAAGAAGAGGACGTAGGCGTGCGTCGATGCGATGAACAGGCTCTCGACGAAGTCGCTCTCCTTGAGGTTGACTCCCTGCAGGCCCTTTCCGCCGCGCTTCTGCTGCCTGTATGTGGCAACGGGCAGACGCTTGACGTAACCGGATTTGGTGAGCGTGACGACCATGTCCTCCTCGGCGATGAGATCCTCGACCTCGAGGGCCGCAGCCTCCGCGCTTGAGATCTCGGTCTGACGCTTCTTCCCGAACTTCGCCTTGATCTCGGCCATCTCGTCCTTGATGATCTGCTTCACCAGCCCCTCATCGGAAAGAACGCGCTTGTAGTAGGCGATCTGCTCGTGGACTTCCTTGAGGTTTTGCTCGAGCTTCTCGCGCTCAAGGCCGGTGAGCCTCTTGAGGCGCATCTCGAGGATGTCCTTCGCTTGGATCTCGGAGAGGCCGAAGCGCTCCATGAGCTTGCTCTTGGCCTCGTCATCGTCTTGCGAGCCGCGAATGATCGCGATGACCTCGTCGATGTTGTCGAGCGCGATGACGCGGCCCTCGAGAATGTGCGCAAGCTCTTGGGCCTTTTGCAGGTCGTAGCGCGTGCGGCGAGTGATGACTTCGATCTGGAAGTTGCAGTAATGCTTGAGGATGTCCTTGAGCGAGAGGCATTTGGGCTCGCCGTTGACCAGCGCGATCATGTTGGCGCCGAAGGAAATCTGCAGCTGGGTGTGCTTGAAGAGCTTGTTGATGACGACATCGGGGATGGCGTCCTTCTTGAGCTCTATGACGATGCGCATTCCGTTGCGGTCGGACTCGTCGCGCAGATCGGAGATCTCGGTGATCTTCTTGTCGCGCACGAGCTCGGCGATGCGCGAGATCGTCTTCGCTTTGTTCACCATGTATGGGATCTCGGTGATGACGATGCGCTCGCGGCCGGTGGAGGTGCGCTCTTGGATTGCGCGCGAGCGGACGGTGATCGATCCGCGGCCTGTCGAATAGGCCTCCTTGATGCCCTCGCTGCCCATGATGATTCCCTTGGTCGGGAAATCCGGGCCCGGGATGACGGTCATCAGCTCGTCGACCGTGACGTCGGGATTGTCGAAATACATCGTTACGGCATCGATCGCCTCACCCAGATTGTGCGGCGGAATCTTCGTCGCCATGCCCACGGCGATGCCCTCCGAGCCGTTGACCAGCAGGTTCGGGAACCTGGAGGGCAAGACGACGGGCTCGGGAAGCGACTCGTCGTAGTTGGGCTGGAAGTCGACCGTATCCTTGTCGAGATCGCGCAGCATCTCCATCGCGGCGCGCTGTAGGCGCGCCTCGGTGTAGCGCATCGCCGCCGGCGGATCGGGGTCCATCGAGCCGAAATTGCCCTGGCCGTCGACGAGCGGCACGCTCATCGACCAGTTCTGCGTCATGCGGGCGAGCCCGTCGTAGATCGAGCTGTCGCCATG
>JAFWGD010000186.1 GCA_017515355.1 Coriobacteriales bacterium | reverse complement strand
TCCTTGACCAGCTCGCGGAAGTCGACGCGCTCCTCCGAGGAGAAGTGGAAGATCGCCTTGTCGGCGCCCATGAGGTACTCGACGTCGATCGGCTTGATATCGAGCTCGCGCTTCTTGGCGAGCTCGCGGAAGACCTTCTTGGCCTCCGCACCCTTCTGGTCTAGGCGCTCGAGCTCTTCGAGATCATCATCGTTGGCGATGCGGACGATGCTCTTGAGCGATGTCGACAGGCTCTCAGCCTGCTCGTCGGTGATCTCGAACGGCGGGTCTTGCACCTGGCCCACGACCATGCCGCCATCCTTGGCGACGAGAACGTAATCGCCAGCCGCAGGATCGCAATTCTCGAACTTGAACCAATACGGCTTGGGGTTGTATTTGAACCTAACCGGAATGACGGTTAGCATGGATAACCTCCCTGATATCTAGCAACATCGCGTCAAGCGCCAGACGCGGCGTCACGTTGCGCGCTATGCGCTCGCTTGCCCTGTCGACGATTCCCTGCGCTTCGACGAATTGCTCTGGGCTCAGCACGCATGCGGCGGAATCGGAGCGCTTGGTGCCCTCGGGAAGTTCGATGGCAAGCTCGCTGCATCCGATTCCAGCGATCATATTATTCCTAAGCCAATGCCGCGTTACCGCGAAGACCTCCGAGAGCATCTCGCGTTCGCGGCTGGCCATCATCCTCTTGAATCTCTTCTTGAGCTCGCTTAACGCGCCCTTCCCAAGAAATTCCCGTTGATTCTCGATTTCATTATTGTAAGTCTCTTCCATATCCTTGCATGCTCCCTTGATTGCCGAAAGGATGTTGGAAGAGCATGCTAGGAGTTCGAGGCGGTCGTCGCCGGCCGTCGCTATCAGCGCTTCGAGCGTTGCGGCTACGATGGCGCGACGGTCGTACGAGGTGAGCAGCTCGTTCGCGCGCTCGATCGACCCGTCCTCGATGGCCAGAGCCGCACGGGCCTGCTCGGGGGTGCATTTGGCCTTCGCTACGAGAGCCTCGATGGACGCGGGCTGAGACGCGCTCGGGAACGAGATCTCCTGGCAGCGCGAAGCGATCGTCGGGATGACGCTCTCTCGCGAGGACGCGATGAGGATGAACGAGGTGTCGTCGTGCGGCTCCTCGAGCGTTTTGAGGAACGCGTTGGCGGCCTGCTCGTTGAAAGCCTCGGCGCTGGTGAAGACGAAGACCTTGTTGGATGCGCGAATCGGAGTGAGCGAGGCGTTGCGCATGGCCGTCCTGATCTGGCCGACCAGATAGGTTGCAGCGCCCTCGGGCTCGATCCAATGCACGTCGGGATGGCTCTTGCGAATCACGCGGCGGCATTCCTCGCACTCGCCGCATCCCCCGTTGGGGCAGATTCTCGCGAGCGCTATTGCCATCGCGGTCTCGTACTTGCCAGAGCCCATCGAACCCGTCAGTAGATACGCGTGCGAGAGCGTGCCTGCGGCCTTCGCCTCCGACAGCAGAATCGCCACATTGCGCGGAATCTGCACGCCGGAAAACGGCGGCACTGCGGTGCGCTCGGCGGGAGCGGTTATGTTATCCACGTTGCTCAAGTGCGCCTTGCGCCTCCTACAGCAGGTCTGCGATCTGATCGAGGATCATCGCGAAGGTCTCATTGGGATCCTCGCGCATGGTGACGCGCCTGATCCTTTCGGGCATCTCGTCGGCCATCGCCTCGAACGCCGCGCGCACCTTCTCATGGAATTCGAGCGACTCCGCCTCGATGCGATCGCTCCCCTTCCTCTTCGCGGAGGTGAGGCCCTCCTCGATGTTGCGCTCCATGAGGATCGTCCTGTCGGGCACAACCCCTTGGCAGGCGATCCCATTGAGCGTGCGGACCATCTCTGGACCGAGTTCGCGACCGTAGCCCTGATAGGCGACTGTGGAATCGAAGAACCTGTCGCAGATGATGACCTTGCCCTGCTCGAGCGCGGGGATGACCACCTCGGAGACCATCTGCGCGCGAGCGGCCTCGTAGAGGAGCAGCTCCGCAATCGGGCTCATCTCGGCGTTGTCGATGTCGAGCAGTATGCTGCGGATCTTCTCGCCGATGGCGGTGGAGCCGGGCTCCCTGAGAAGGATGACCTCCCTGCCCTGCGCGATGAAGTGCTCGGCAAGCAGTGCGCATTGCGTCGACTTGCCTGCTCCCTCTCCCCCTTCGAACGTTATGAAGATGCCCTTAGCCATCGCAGATGCCTCCTACGCGTGAAGCGCCGAGAAGATGTCGTTGCCTTGCGTGTCTATTCCGACGAACGCCGGAAGCCCCTCGACTTCGAGCTTTACCAGCGCTTCCGTACCGAGGTCCGGCCATGCGATGGGCTCGGCCGACTTGACGTAGGTTGCGAGCAGCGCCGCGATGCCGCCGACAGCGGTGAAATGGACGCACCCGAAATCCTTGCACGCCTGGGCGACCGCGCTGCTGCGCGCACCCTTGCCGATGGTCGCGGCGATTCCGGAGGCGTATAGAGCCGGTGTGGCGAAATCCATCCTGGAAGCGGTGGTGGGACCAACCGAACCCAACGGTCTTCCTGCGCTTTCGGGCGTTGGCCCCGCATAGAAGAGCGTTGCGCCATCGAGGCCGAAGGGCAGCGCGCCGTCGCGCTCGAGAGCCTCGAGCGTGCGCACGTGCCCGGCATCTCGCATCGTATAGACCGCTCCGGTCAGGGTCACGCTCTGCCCCGCGCACAGCTGAGCCAGCTGCTCCTTGCTCGCAGGAAGGCGGATCTCGATTGGCTGCTTCACCTCTGGCGTTTGCGACAGCTCGATATCATGCTGCTTGGCCTCCGACAGCTCCACGCCGTCGCCCGCGAGCTCGATCGAGACGCTGCGCATCGCGCAGCATCCCATGTTGATCGCCAGTGGCAACGCGGCGATGTGGCAAGGCGCGGTGTTGATAGCGACGGAAAGCGCGGTGCTGGCACCTCCAAGGCCTGCCGGACCCACACCGGTGGCGTTGACCACGTCGAGCAGCTCCTGCTCCAGCGACGCTATGCGCGGATCGGGATTGGGCACGCCGACTGGCCTGAGCAGAGCCTTCTTGGCGAGCGCGCCGACCTTGTCGAACGTGGCGCCGACGCCGATTCCGATGATCAGCGGCGGACAGGCTGCCGAGCCCTTCTCGAGAACGCATTTGCGGACCTCCGCGCGGATGCTGGCAAAGCCCGCGCCCGGCGGGAGCATGATGACGCGCGAGGCGTTGTCCGAACCGCCTCCCTTGAGCATCACATGCAGCGTGGCGCCCTTGCCCGAGCGGATTCCGATCTCGGTGAAGACCGGGGTGTTGGTCTTGGTGTTGGTGCGGTCGACGAGCGCGTCGGCGAGGATGCTCATGCGCAGCTTGTTCTGCGTGAACGCATCCGCGACGGCCTCATCTACCAACGAGAAGATTCCCGCAGGTATCGCGAGCTCCTCGCCCACCTCGAGATAGATCCAGACAGAGCCCGTGTCCTGGCAGATCGGCACGCCATCGCAGCGCCCTATCGCGTCGTTCTCGACGATCTGGGCGATTATGCCCTGCGCACGCGAATCGGTCTCGCAGGCATAGGCATCGCCGAGCGCAGCGAGCACATCCGGGCGAAGCGAGGTTGCGATCGCGGGGATGGCCTCGCGAACCGCATTCGCCACAGCTTGCGGCGTCAGTGCCGCAAAGGTCCGAGGAGCCTTCATCCTATCCTCTCAGTTTCAGCTTGTCGACGGATGCCGCGATCGATTCCGCGGAAGCCTTCATGGCCGCGCTGTCCTCTTCGTCGAGGTCGAGCTCGATGATCTCCTTGATGCCGTTGGGGCCCAGCTTGACCGGAACGCACATGTAGAGGTTGAAGATGCCGTACTCGCCGTCTAGCTTGGCGCAAACGCTCATCACCTCGTCGGAGTCGGTGAGGATGGCCTTGACCATCTTTGCGATCGAAGTGGCGGGCGCATAGAAGGCCGAGCCGGTCTTGAGATGCC
>JAFWGD010000185.1 GCA_017515355.1 Coriobacteriales bacterium | reverse complement strand
TGTGCCTTGCGGGCCCGGCACCGAGGAGTTCGAGATCGTTGCCAAGTTCATCGGCATCCCCGATCTCGACAAGGCAAGGGAGTTCTTCGCGGGATTCCCGAGGCTTGAGGTTGGCAAGTATGCCGGCATGTGGATGGCCCCTGCGCAGACGGCGCCGTTCGTGCCGGATGTCATCCTGTTCAGTTTCGACAACAACTTCCAGCTCCGCAATGCCATCGGAGCAACCAAGGTCATGACTGGCAAGATGATGGAGAACACCTTCGACTTCATCGATTCGTGCATCCACTCGATCGTCACCCCGATCAATGACGGTAAGTATCGCGTCACCTTCCCCGATCCGGGCGACCAAGAGCGCGCGATGGCCGAGGACAACGAGTCGATCCTCACCGTTCCGATCGCGAAGCTTTCCGAGATCCATGCCGGCCTAATGGAGATGGAGACCAAGGGTGGATATCGCGGCATGAAACGCGAGATGAAGTTCGACTTCCCGCGCCCGCCCTTCTACAACACCCTCTATGAGATGTGGGGCCTCGACACCGGTGCAGTTTGGGATCGCGCCAAGAAGTAATCGGCCAGTCAGCTAAATCATCGAACCTGCCTCCGCGGAAGCGTGCGAAAGCGCATTTTCCGCGGAGGCTTTTTCTTTGTTGGCAAGGGGAATTTGCAGGCGATTTTCAGCTTTTTGCGAGAGACTGGGCGTGTCGCAGAAAGTTGACAGATGTATAGCATTTCTATTGCTTAACGCGCGCACGAAATGTTATAAATAAATAGTCTATGTATAAAGGGAAAGACTGCAACCAAAGGAGTGTTATATGAGCGATCAAAGCGTTATCGACAACATGACTATCTTCCCAGAGGGGACCGATAGGTATGCTCCGATCACCCCGCGCGTCCTTCGCATGCGCGAGCTGATAAGGAACCGCGTCATCAAGCCCGATGCAGAGCGTTTTTCGACTGTCACCAGGGTTTGGAAGGAGAACAAGAACTATCCTCCGATCATCAAGAGGGCTCTTGCCAACTCCGAGCATCTCAAGACGATGACCACCCATGTCGAGGACTTCGAGATCATCTTCGGCGGCCTCGGCGCAGCATTCGGCGGCGCACCGTACTGGCCAGAGCTCGGCGGCACCAACTGGATCTTCTTCGAGATCGAGCATTCCAAGATCTGGAGCTACGATGAGGAGAACGACATGTACCACCGCCTTCTCGTCGACGAGAAGATGGAGGTTCCCGGTGAGGTCATCCGCACCCTCAAGGCCGACAAGCCATTCTGGGATGAGGAGTGCGACGTCGCAAAGGCCAACGCGTTCCGTCCCGACTGGGCAGACAAGATCTGCTGCTCCGACGAAGCAACCATCATGGGTCCGCCGCCGCTGGACTTCTGCACCGAGGGCCATCTCGTAGCCGGCTACAACAACGTCATCAAGAACGGCATCAAGTATTATCACGATTGGGCTCAGGGCTGGATCGACGATCATTTCGGCTATCTCATGGGCGACGATTCCGACAAGTACATGTTCTACTACTCGGTAGTGCTCGTCACCGAGGGCATCACCGCGATGATCAAGCACTATGCAGACGCTGTGCGCGAGAAGGCGGCCACCTTCGAGGATGCGGACCTCAAGGCAGAGTGGCTCGACAAGGCCGAGCGCCTAGACTACATCTCCGAGTATCCGCCGCGCACCTTCTGGGAGGCAGTGCAGATCCACTTCTTCTATCATGAGGCCGTTCTGCTCGAGGCCTATCATCCGGCGCTCGGCATCGGCCGCCTCGACCAGTACTGGTGGCCGTTCCTCGAGAAGGAGCTCGCAGAGGGCACCATCACCGAGGCTCAGGCACAGGAGATCGTCGACGGCTTCATGCTCAAGCTGAACACCAACTATCCCGGTGGCTCCGAGGGTATCGCGCAGGCCATCGGCATCGGCAACACCGGCCAGCACATCACCATCGGCGGCGTCGACCCCAAGACCGGCGAGGACGCAACCAACCCCGTCACCTACATGCTTCTCCAGACCATCGGTCGCCTGCTGCTGCACGACCCGGCAACCTCGCTGCGCATCAACAAGAACACCCCCGCAAAGCTGTGGGAGGAAGCTCTCGAGATGACCAAGCGCGTCGGCGGACTCCCGCTGTTCCAGAACGACGAGGTTCTCATCCCCGCTATGGTTCAGGCTGGATACGAGCTCGAGGATGCTCGCGACTACGGATTCATCGGATGCCAGGAGGCGGTCGGATGCGGCAATGACATGCCGTATTGCAACAGCCACAACATCCGCGCATCCGTCCTCATGACCTGCGTCGTCAACAACGGCATCAACCCGATGAACGGCAAGGCCGGCTACATGCGCAGCGGATATCTCTATGAGATGGAGAGCTTCGAGGATGTCAAGGAAGCCTATCGCAAGCAGCTCAAGCTGCACCAGGATGCGATGGTCTCGATGATGAACTGGGGCGAGGCGCTCAACTACTGGTACCGCCCGCACGCGGTCCTGTCGTTCGCGATGATCGGCTGCATGGAGTCGGGCACCGACTGCACGCGCGGCGGCGCCAAGTACAACTCCTACGGCGGATCGAACCACGGCTTCGCCACCGTGGCCGACTCGCTCACCTCGATCAAGTGGGCCTGCTTCGACAAGAAGATCTGCACCACGCGCGAGATGTACGACGCCGTCATGGCCAACTGGGAGGGCTACGAGGATCTGCGCCAGACGCTCCTCAACGACTGCCCGCACTATGGCAACGACGATCCGTATGCCGACGAGTAGATGACTTGGGTCCTCGACCAGTACTTCGAGATCCTCAGCCACTACCACAGCAAGCGCTGCAAGTTCTTCCGTCCGGGCCTCTACAGCGGTGCCGCGCACGTTGACGAGGGCATGCTCTGCTACGCGACGCCCGATGGCCGTCTCGCCGGCCTGCCCGTTGCAGATGCAACCTCGCCTTGCCAGGGACGCGACGTCAACGGCCCGACCTCGGTCTTCAACTCGACGCTGTGCTTCGACCACCACAAGCTTCTCAACGGCATGGCTCTCAACATCAAGATCCATCCGAATTCGATGCAGGGCGATGGCCAGCAGAAGCTCATCGACATGGTCCAGAGCTACTTCGAGCGCGGTGGACTCGAGGTCCAGTTCAACATCGTCGGCACCGACGTCATGAAGGCCGCGCAGAAGGATCCGGAGAGCTACAAGGACCTCGTCGTCCGCATCGCCGGCTTCTCCGCCTACTTCGTCGAGCTCTCTCCCGAGCAGCAGGTCGACGTTATCAGCCGCAACGAGCACCTCTTCTAGGCTTCGGTGTAGGAGCATAGGCTTCAGCGCAACCGCACACGCATAAGAAGGGCCGTCATCCGCAAGGGTGGCGGCCCTTTGTGCTTGGTTGGAACGAGAATCTCAATCCCGTTTGCGCTTCGTCACGTTCATGATCACGATGCCAGCGATAACGAGAACCATGCCCACGAGGTTCACAACGCCGAATGGCTCGGTGAAGATGAAGATGCTGACGAGGGTCGCGACGACGAGCTCCCAGGTTGCGATGATGCTTGCTGGACCGTTCTCAAGGCCTGCGAGCCCCAGGGTGTAGAAGGCGTAGGCCGCAGAGCAGGTAATGATGCCCATGAAGAGCTCCCACCCGATGACGCCAAACCCCGAAGAATTGACGACATCTGCAGTTCTAGCTGCGATTTCAATGGGGTTTGCGAAGACGGCGCTCGCGATTGCCGCGAAGAGCAGCGTGTAGAACGCGATGGTCAAGGGGCGATAGCTGCGATTGAGCGCGAAGCGGCTGAAGATGGTGTAGAGCGCGTAGGCGAAGCCGGACAGAAGCCCGAATCCGATGCCACGCGCGCTAATCGAGCCTGCACCGCCCAAATTGGTCGCAGCCCCCACCAGCCCGCACATCAGAGCCGCTCCTCCGAACACCATGACCAGCGCGAGGATCTTCCGTGCGTTGATCCGCTCGCGGAAGACCACGGCGCTCATCAGCGTGACGAAGATCGGCGCGGTGTAGAGCAGCACCGCAGCTGCCGAGAGGCTCAGCTCCTGCATGGCGCAGAAGTACGAGAACGAGAAGACGGTCAGGCTTACGATGCCCGTTCCGAGGAAGCACCATAGGTCGCGGATGCGTATGCGAAGGAGGCTGCGGTCGATTGCGAGCAGGAGGACGAGAAGTGCGACCGCGCCGATGAATGACCTGATGAAGACGATCTCCATCTGGGTGAAGCCCAGTGGCGTGAGCATGCGATTCGCGAGGCCGGTGACGCCCCAGCACGTTGCGCCGGCGAGGACGAGAATCGCCGAGGCGATGCGGGACCTGCCAATGCGTGTCGGCTGATCTCCTTGCGTCTTTTCGATGTGAGATTTCCCAGTCATGCGGGAATTGTAGCAAGCGGGGACTGCAGAGCTTGCGCCGTCTCGCCCGTAGGCGTTCCCGCCACGCCCACCGTCGCGCTTGCTCCCGCTAACCTCAGTAGTCGAAGACCTCGCCGACCTTCGCGCGGATGACCAGGCTTGCCCGCTCGTCCGCTTGGGTGGGGGAGAGGTTGACCACGACGAGATGCCTGCCACGGAAGTAGCGGATGAGGCTAGCCGCGGGATTGACCAATAGGGAAGTGCCCGCGATGACGAGGAGGTCGGCGCTGTGGATCGCCTCTACAGACCCTCGGATGGTCGCGTCGTCCAGCCCCTCCTCGTAGAGGACGACGTCGGGCTTGATGATGCCGCCGCAGCGGCTGCACCGCGGGATGCCGTCGCCCTCGCTGCACGAGCGCTTCCACGCCCCCTCCGTCTCCTCGAGCGCGAAGCCCTCGCCGCAGTCCATGCAGAGGTTGCGCATGACGCTGCCATGCAACTCGAAGACTTTGCTGCTCCCGGCCTTCTGGTGCAGTCCGTCGATGTTCTGCGTGACGACGGCGCGCACGATCCCGCGCGCCTCGAGTTCGGCGAGCTTTCTGTGCGCGGCGTTGGGCTCGACCTGGTTGAAGATCATCTTGTCGAAGTAGAAGGCGAAGAACTCGCGCGGGAACGCATCGAAGAAGCTGCGGCTCACGACCTCCTCGGGGCGCAGCTGCAGCTTCCGAAGCCGCTCAGCGCCCTCCACGTCGCCCGCAGCGAGCGCGTGCTCGATGGCGGCTCCGCCGAGATCCCTCATGAAGATGCCGTTGGCGCTGCGGAAATCGGGGATTCCGCTTTCGGTCGACACGCCTGCGCCGCCGAAGAAGACCATGCCTCCAGCGGGGCATTCGTCGATCCACCCTCGCAGGGTTTCGATCGCTTCGCGGGTCTTCTCGTTGATTGCCATCGTTTCAGCCTAATCCTGCGGCTGGTCCTTCTTGATGCGCTTCTTGATCTCGGTGATGCTCTCTTGCGCGAGAACGGAGCCGTAAGCCGCAGCCTTGACGCCCGCTTGGCCAGCGGCTTTAGCGCCTTTCTTGACAGCCGGGCCAGCCTTTTCCGCGGCCTTCTGGGCGCCCTTCTTGGTTGCGGCTGCAGTAGCCTTAGCGCCCTTCTTCACGACGGGAGCGGCCTTCTGGGCGCCTTTCTTGGTTGCGGCTGCAGTCGCCTTAGCGCCCTTCTTTACGACCGGCGCAGCCTTCTGCGCGCCCTTCTTGGCAACCTTGGCAGTGGCCACCGCCGCCTTTGCCGTTCCAGCGGCGACCTTCGCCGTTCCCGCTGCAACCTTCTTCGTCCCCGACGCGACCTTCTTGCTGGCCGGGATCACCTTCTCGTTCGTGAAGTCCTTGATCTGCTCGGTGCGCTCTTCCGTAGCCTGCTTGCGTGCTTCCTTCAACTCAGCCATCTCCTCTTCGGTACGCTGCTCTCCCTTGATGTTGCGGTAGCCCTTGTCCGCCAACGATGCGCCTCCGGCTATCATCAGCGTTCCCGGGCCAGGCAGCACGAGAAACGGAACGCCAGCTGCCGCGAGCGTGGCTCCTCCGACGAGCTGTATCGTTCCGAGGGCCTTCCTCGGCCTCTGCTCCGGGTAGTCCTCCTCAGGCTCGACCTCCTCATGGGGCGTGCGCAATTCGAACATGTGGGCGTAATCGTATTCATTGTCCGTGTATTCCATGGCTGTCCTTTCGAGCTGCTGTTCTTCCAATCTATCACAGGCGCGAGCCAACCGCCAAACTTATGTGAAATATGCGATTTCTTGGGCAGGGCGCGTTTACATTTGAACGTCGACAAGATAGAATTTTATCGATAATGTGCAGAACCTTTGTACAGGTAAACAATCGTTAGAAAGGTAACAAAATGGGCGAGTCTAAAGAGTTCTATACGTTGCACTATAACGATGGCACCATGCTTCCCGTCAGCGATCGCATCGCACACATGCGCGACCGCGTCAGGAACAGGGTCATCACCGTTGACGACACGCGTCTCAAGATCGCGACCGACGTGCGTCAGAACAAGTGCAAGAACATGCCCCCGATGATCTATCGCGCGCAGGCCACGCATGACATCCTGGCTGCGCATCCGGTAGTCATCGAGGACTTCGAGGTTGTCTTCGGCAACTTCGGAACCACCTTCTGCGGCACCGAGATCTGGCCGGAGGATGGCGGAAGCGAGTGGTATTTCTTCGAGATCGCGAACAACGACTTCTGGCGCTTCGACGAGGAGATGGACGCATACGTCCGTGAGCTCCCCGCTGAGAAGCTGATCCTCCCGAAGAGCGTTTACAACACCATCGAGGAGACCCGCGACTTCTGGCGTGACAACTGCATCACCGCCAAGCTCAACGCATACGTCCCCGAGTGGGGCCCGGAGATCCTCTACGACGACGACGCCACCATCATGGGCCCACCGCCGCTGGGCTTCTGCACCGAGGGCCACATGGTTCCCGGCTTCGAGAAGATCATCAAGGTCGGCTACAAGGCCATCAAGAAGGTCGCCACCGACTGGATGGACGCGCATCGCGGCTATCTCATGGGCGACGATGCTGACAAGTGGATGTTCTACAAGTCGGCAGTTCTCGCTTGCGACGGCGCAATGGCCATGATCAAGAACTATGCCAAGGAGGCCTATCGCCTGGCCGAGATCTGCGAGGATCCCGATCGCAAGGCCGAGCTCCTCAGCCGCGCTGAGAGCATGGAGTGGATCTCCGAGAATCCGGCAAGGACTTTCTGGGAGGCCATCCAGGCGCACGTCTTCTACAACCAGGCCATCCAGCTCGAGCATCGTCCTCCGGCCAACGGCATGGGTCGTCTCGACCAGTACTGGTGGCCATTCCTGGAGAAGGAGCTCAACGAGGGTTCCATCACCATGGAGCAGGCTCAGGAGATCATCGACGGCTATTGCCTGAAGCTCCATTGCTTCTGGCATTCCGGACCGTCGCAGATCGCGAACGCAACCGGCATGGGCGTCACCTATCAGCACGTCACCATCGCTGGCGTCGACCGCGACACCGGTGAGGATGCAACCAATCCGGTTTCCTACATGTTCCTCAACTCGCTGTCCCGCCTGCTCATCCACGACCCGACCGTCTCGGTCAGGTTCAACAAGAACTCCCCGGCAGAGCTCTGGGAGGCTTGCATCACCGCAGCGCAGTACGTCGGCGGCCTGCCGCTCTTCCAGAACGACGAGGTTCTCATCCCCGCTATGGTCGAGGCCGGCTATGAGCTCCGCGACGCACGCGACTATGCGTTCATCGGTTGCCAGGAGGCAGTCGGCTGCGGAAATGACATGCCGTACTGCAACAGCCACAACGTCCGCGTCTCCGTCCTCCTCACCTGCGCGCTGAACAACGGCATCAACCCGCTGACCGGCAAGGCAGGCAGCTATCAGAGCGGCTACCTCTATGAGATGGAGAGCTTCGAGGAGGTCAAGAACGCATTCCTCACCCAGCTCAAGCTGCATCAGGACGCTATGGTCTCCATGATGAACTGGGGCGAGATGCTCGACATGTGGTATCGTCCGCACGCACTCCTCTCGATCGGCCTCGAGGGCTGCATGGAGTCCGGCGTCGACTGCACCGCCGGTGGCGCCAAGTACAACTCCTATGGTGGATCCAACCACGGCTTCGCAACCGTCGCCGACTCGCTGACCACCATCAAGTGGGCTTGCTTCGACAAGAAGATCTGCACGACCCGCGAGCTCTACGATGC
>JAFWGD010000184.1 GCA_017515355.1 Coriobacteriales bacterium | reverse complement strand
TGAGGCACAGGAGGTTGATGCCAGCCTCGTCGTAGGCCTTGGCGTAGTCGAGCACCTCGTCCTTGGGCATCTCAAGCTTCTCTGGACGCAAACCATTGCACGCGGCGAACGAGCAGAACTCGCAGTTCTTGTAGCAGGAAGACGCATCCATGCCGATCTGCGCATGGACCTCGGCAACACCCTGCGATGCCTGCCTCGCGAGCATCCATCCACCCCACCTGATGTGGGCGCCCTCCGCAGAGTACGGACTGAACTTCAGCAGTTCGGCGATCTCCTCTTCCTCGAGGCCTTTGCCCTGCATCCCCTTCTCGACCAATTCGATGGCCTTCTTGTCAAGCATCAAACTTCCCCTTTCGATATTGCTCAGTTGCATTATTGCCTTATACAACTATTAGACATAGTCATATATTATCGCATGCAAATCGCGGAGAACAGGTCAATCCGCGAAGAGGCCGAATGTGCGGCGAGGTCAGTGCGGGAAAACATGGCATCTGCTCGGCGCTCCCCCTCCATGAACGGCAGGCTCTTTACGATTGCGTAAAAAAGACGGGCTGAATATGGCCGCTTGCTTATACTTTGGAGAGTGAGCGAATCGCGAGGCGCTTAGACGCGGTGTCCGAAACATGGAAAGGATCGCCCAAATGATCGAGCTGAAGGCATACGAGGGACTCATCCGCAACTTTGCCGAGCTGGCCGAGGAACTGCAGGTAAGCATCGAAGGATGTGCGCGCCGCGAGCGCGAGGAGCTTCTCGTCATGGCTGCCTACAGGATGTGGGGCGCGCAGATGGGCGCGCACATCAACGGCCAATTCGCAATCGTGATCGAGGATGCCGAAGCAGGAGAGATCTTCAGCACGCGCGATCCCCTGGGCGCCGAGCTGCTCTTCTACTACGTGACTGGCGACGGACGCCTGCTCTATGGCACTGAGATCAAGGCTCTCTTCGGACAAACCGGCTTCGAGCGCAAGCTCGACGAAGGTCTCATCCAGTACTACCTCGGCTATTCGTATGTCCCTGGCGAGGAGACGCTCTTCGAGGGCGTGCGCAAGCTGGAGCCGGGCGGTTACCTGCGCTTTTACCGCAATGAGAACGATGGCGCCGTAGCTGGCGACCTCGAGCTGGGGCGCTATTGGGAGCTTTCCTTCGAGCCCGACGAGTCCAAGTCGCTCGATGACTGGGCAGACGAGCTGGAAGCCGCTATGGAGACAAGCCTGAGCTGCATCTGCGATGCCGAGGAGCAGCCCGACAGCTTCCTTTCCGGCGGTGTCGACTCATCCTACATCCTCGCAAAGAGCCGCGCGCGCACCGGCTTCTGCGCGGTGTATGCCGACCAGAAGGCCAGCGAAGAGGAGGAGGCCCGCAAGACCGCGGAGTACCTCGGTCGCGGGTTCGAAGGCATCGAGGTAACCCCCGAGGAGTTCTTCTCCACGCTCGACGAGTTCCTGTTGGCCTATGAGCAGCCCAGCGCAGACGCTGCGGGGCTCTCGCTTTACTGCGCATGCAAGCAGGTGGCCCGGAAGTCGAACCTGTGCTTCTCCGGCGAGGGCGCGGACGAGTTCTTCGCGGGCTACAACGTCTACAAGCATCCTGATAAGTTCGAGGGCAAAAGCAACCCGACCTACTTCGGCGCGACGCAGGCGATGCGCGATTTCGACATCAAGCACTACCTGAAAAAATACTCGTCGAACCGCAAAACCGGCGATTTCATGAAAGAGCGTGGCCAGGGCGGCCGCAAGTACGACACCGTGAGCTGGATGCTCTACGTCGACCTGCGCACATATTTCGAGGCCAGCATCCTGTTCAACTCGACCAAAATCTCGCGCGGAACGGGGCTGGATATCCGCATGCCCTACTGCGACCTGCGGATCTTCGACATAGCAAGGCGCATGCCGTCTAAATTCAAGGTGGACAAGAGCGGCAACAAGCTGGCGTTGCGCAAAGCTGCGGCGCGTGTGCTGCCTGAGGAAGTCGCATATCGCAAGAAGCTCGGATTTCCAGTGCCGATCAGCGGTTGGCTGGCCGACCCGAGATTCAACGGCGATATCAGACGCGCATTCGAGAGCGAGACTGCGAAAAAGTTCTTCAAGGTCGGAGAGCTCAAGGCGCTGCTGGACAAGTTCCTGACCGGCAAGTCCAACCTGTGGCACAAGCTTCGCTACCGCGGAAACAACGCCGCGCTGTGGAGGCGTGTATGGTCGATCTACATCTTCATCAGGTGGTATGAGCTGTTCTTCACCGAAGAGAACTTCGAGAAGGCGCGCGTCAACTGGGATTCGCCCTGCAAGTGGCCGGTGCCGCGGTCCCTGTAGGGTTGACCAGGCAACCGGCGCTCCATAGCACTCGGAACAGGCACTATAGCGTTCCGGCAACCCTTGCAGCCTCAACCTCGTCGATTGCTTCCTTGGGGGAGAATTCGCATGTGCCATCACCGAGCTTGACGATCTCAATCGCATCGCCGGCCTTGACCTCTCCCCCGTTGAGCACGACGGCGAAGATCCCCTCGCGGGGGAAGATGCAGTCGCCCGCCAGATGGTAGATGGCGCAACGAGTGTGGCACACCTTGCCGATCTGGCTGATCTCGCAGAGCACGTCATTGCCGATTCGCAGCTGCGTTCCAAGAGGCAGGCTGAGCAGGTCGATGCCCTCGGTGGTGAAGTTCTCGCCGAAGTCCCCCTCGTTCACTTCTAGGCCCATCTCACGCGCACGCTCGATAGACTCCATGGCCAAAAACGAAACCTGCCTGTGCCAACCGCCTGCATGTGCGTCGTCCGCAAAACCCCACTGTTCCTTGACCGCCACGGATTGCGACCCCACGGGCGTCTTGCGCGTGCCCTTGCTGGTAGATC
>JAFWGD010000183.1 GCA_017515355.1 Coriobacteriales bacterium | reverse complement strand
GCGCTGGCGATTCTTGCGATTGCGCCTTCGATGGTTGCGGCTATCTTCTCCGCAGAGAGACCGAGCGAATCGTAGAGCTCGGCGGTCGAACCGTGATCGACGAACGTGTCGGGAATTCCAAAGCGCACTATCGGCGGGGCAGCTTCGATCTCTCCCCGACCCAACATGGCATCGGCGCACTCGAGCACTCCGTCGATGAATCCGCCTGCGAGGATGCCATCCTCGATCGTGGCGACGAGCTTGGTGCCAAGCGCGGCCTTTACGGCCTCAACATCGATGGGCTTTATCCAGCGCATGTCGTAAACGGCGCACTCCACTCCCCTGCCGGAAAGGATTTCCGCAGCCGAGAGCGCATTTTCGAGCATATGGCCAACTACGAGCATCGTTGCATCGGAGCCCTCCCGAACCTTGCGCGCCTTGCCGAATTCCCACGGCTTTGCATCGAGGTCGACCTCGCATTCCACGCCGGAAGCGCGCGGATACCTGATTGCAACCGGACCCTCGATCTCGCGCATAGCGGCAGCGAATGCGCCAGCTAGCTCGCTCGCATCCGAAGGAGCGAGGACCGTCATGTTGGGAATCATGCGCATGTATGCGATGTCGAAGAGCCCCTGGTGGGTTGCGCCATCGCGGCCGACGAGACCGGCGCGATCGATGCAGAAGATCGCATGCAGGTTCTGCAGCGCTATGTTGGTGACTATCTGGTCGAATGCCCTTTGGAGGAAAGTCGAGTATATCGCGATGACCGGGGTCTTCCCGCCGATTGCAAGTCCGCTTGCGAGCGTAACCGCATGCTCCTCGGCGATGCCAACATCGAATGCCCTGCTAGGATAGCGGGACATGAACTCGGAGACACCGGTTCCATAGGCCATGGCAGCGGTGATCACCACGAGGTTATCGTCGAGCTCGCCATAGTGGACCAGAAGCTTCGAGAGCGCGTTGGTGAACTGCTGGGTCTTGGCGCAAACCTTGGGAGAGCCCGTCTCGATGTCGAAGGGTCCAACGCCATGGTGCGCGGCTGGATTGGCCTCGGCAGGCGCATAGCCCTTCCCCTTGGTCGTGACCGCATGGATGAGAACCGGGCCACTGTGCTTCTTCGCAACCCGCAGCGCGGAGGTCATCTTCGAGATGCTGTGCCCGTCGATCGGACCGATGTAGGTGATTCCAAGGTCTTCGAAGAAGGTGCCGGGAACCATGAGCTTCTTGAAGGAGTTCTTGGCGAGCTCGCCGAGGTTGACCAGGCTCTCGCCGAAGTCTCCGAAGCTGCTGATGCGGCCTTCGACCCTGTCGCGCGTGGTGATGTACTCCTTGCTCAGGCGAATGCGGCCGAGGTAAAGCGCCAGGCCGCCGACGCTCTTGGAGATCGACATCTCGTTGTCGTTGAGAACTATGGTGATGTCCTTGCCAAGCTGACCGATGTGATTGAGCGCCTCGAACGCCATGCCGCCCGAGATGGCGGCATCGCCGATGAGCACCGCCACGTCGCCAGGATCGCCATTGAGGTCCTTGGCCAACGAGAGGCCGAGAGCGCATGAGAGCGAATCGGAGGCGTGGCCCGAATCGTGGACGTCGTACTCGCTCTCTTCTCGCTTCGGGAAGGGGGCGATTCCCCCAAATTGGCGCAACGTGGAGAATTCTCCCACGCGACCGGTGAGCAGCTTGTGCGCAAGCGCCTGGTGGCCAACATCGAAGAGAATCTGGTCGCCCTCCTCGGAGAACACGCGATGCATCGCGATGATCTCCTCGACGGCGCCGAGGCTGGAAGCCAGATGACCGCCGTTGTTCGAGACCGAGACGAGGATCATCGCCCTGATCTCGGCGGCCAAGCTCTCTAGCTCTGCATCGGAGAGGCCCTGCAGGTCCGATGGTTTCTTGATCTTGGAGAGCAAGAAGGCTCCGGAGCTGACCTCCGGGATGCTATCGCTATCCGTATGAGACTGCTCGCCGTCCTTCAAGCCTTGCACGAAGGAGGCAGTGCTCGACTCTGCCATCTTCTCATCCACAGCAATGGTTCGCTATCTACTCGGCTTGGGTTTCCGCAGCGTCCTGCAGCGCATCGACCTCGGCGCTCGCAGCCTGATCATCGGCCGCGTCATCGGCGCCATCGGCGGCGGCTTCGTTGTTAAAGGCTTCGATCTCCTCGAGGGAGAAGTCGGTCATATCGATGAGATCGGCGCAGCTGTTTCCCAGCCTGATGGCCTCCTCGTAGAGGTCGAGCGCCTTCTCGAGTGGCAGGTCGGTCGACCTGATCTGCTCGGCAATCGCGTCGAGATGGTTCTTGACCCTGAGATACGAGCTTTCCGGACGGTTGTCTGCCATCAGCGAGTCCCTTCTCAATCGACCTGCGCGCCATCGCCAGCTGGCGCGGGCATATCCTTTGCGATCCTGCCAAGCAGTCCGTTTATGAACTTGAACGAATCGTCCTCGCCTCCGAAGCTCTGCGCCAGTTCGACGGCCTCGTTGATCGAGACTCCCACCGGCACATCCTCCCTGAAGAGGATCTCGTAGACGGCGATCCGCAAAATCGATCTGTCTGTGATGGGCATGCGCGAGATGAGCCAATTCCTCGATGCAGCCTCGATGGTAGCGTCGATCTCGTCGATATGCTCGACGACACCGTCGTAGAGCTCGCGAGCGTAATCCTCGACGACGAGGTCATCCATCACATCTGCGGTAGAATCGGGTGTCGAGACGAGCCCATCCGTGTCGAATTCCCTGGTGAAGAGAAGCTGAAGCGCCTGACTCCTGCCGCGCGTGCGCTTCTCCGCATTGCCCATGCGCTTGCTCAAATTACTTCCCGTTCTCAAGCTGGAGGCCGGAGACGTTGATGTTGATCTCCTTGGCCTTGATGCCGGTCTGGCTCAGAAGGGCATCGTAAACGCTGGACTTGACGGCGTTGGCAAGCTCGGTGAGCTTGTAGCCGGTGTACATCTGGATGCTGATGTCGAGCACGATCTGACCGTCATCCTCGATGATATCGACGCCATCGGGACGGTTGAACTCGGTCATGACGGAATCTCCGCCCATATCGATCTTGAGATTCCCAACCGACGCCACGCCATCGACCTCGCTGGCAGCTATGGCAACCATCGACTCGATGATTCCAGGAGCGATCTCCAGACGGGTAGTCGGAGTCGACTTGCCCTCGGCGTTCGCCTCGTTCGAATTCTTCATCGTTTCTCCTTCGGGTTTAGGCTAGACGCGGGTGATGTAGCGTCCATCCCTGGTGTCGATCTTGAGGACGTCGCCGACGTTGATGAACATCGGGACGGAAACGGTGGCGCCGGTCTCGACGACTGCGGGCTTGGTGCCGCCCTGGACGGTGTCGCCCTTGAAGCCAGGCTCGGTGTCGACGACCTCGACTTCGATGAACATCGGAGGCTCGACGCCGATCATCTCGTCGCCAGCGTACTGGATCAGGCAGATATCGTTTTCCTTGAGCCACTGCGAGGTGGAGCCGATGACGTCAGCCGGAATCGCAAGCTGGTCGTAGGAGGTCATATCCATGAAGTGGTAATCGTCACCATCGGTGTAGAGGTACTGCATCTCCTTGGTCTCCATGCGGACCTCGTCGAACTTCTCGCCGGAGCGGAACGTGAGGTCGTTGACCCTGCCAGTCCTGACGTCCCTGACCTTGGTGCGAACGAAAGCGCCGCCCTTGCCGGGCTTGACGTGCTGGAACTCGATGATCAGATAGGGCTTGCCATCGATGCTGATGCACTTGCCATTCTTGAAATCAGCAGTGGAAATCGCCATTGAATGATCCTTTCGTATCTATCAACACATATGCTTCTCAAATATAGCACAGCGACGCGCAGCGAGAACGTGCTGGATGTCTGAAAAGCCCTGGAGAGCTCGCGGTTTGCAGCAGGCGACCTATGCTAGACGACTATGAGCTCGTGCGTGAGCTTCGTGAAGCTGCGGAAACCGTCATCGTCGACAACTCCGCAGTCCTCGATGCGCACTCCTCCAAGGCCCGGGATATAGATGCCGGGCTCGACTGTGACGACGTTTCCGACCTTGAGGACCCCCTCGTATCGGGAATTCATCGTCGGGCCTTCGTGGACGTCGATTCCGACGCCATGGCCAAGCCCGTGGTTGAACTTGCCCGCATAGCCGCCATCTGCGATTATCTCGGCGGCGAGGTTGTGGACATCCCTGCAGTGCACGCCGGGCTTGACGAGCTCCTTGCATCTGTTGTGCGCCTCGAGGGTAAGGTCGTAGATGCGACGGAGCTCAGCGCTCGGCTCCCCGATCGAAATCGTGCGCGTCGTGTCGGAACAGTAGTCGAGGCATCTCGCGCCGTAGTCGATGATGACGAGGTCGCCAGCTTCGAGCTTCCGCTGCCCTGCCACGGAGTGCGGATTCGCGCCGTTCGGACCGCTTGCCACGATCGTCGGGAACGAGGCGCTTTGCGCGCCCAGGCGCTTCATGCGGTACTCCAGCTCGGTTGCAACGGAAAGCTCGGTCATTCCCGGCTCGATCCAGTCCATCAGCTCCAAGAACGCATCGTCGGCGATGGCCTACACGCTGTAGAGCAACTCGATTTCCGAAGAATCCTTCACCTCGCGCAGCGCCCGTGCTGGGGAGGCTCCCTCGACGAACTCGAATTCGATCCCAGCCTCCGCAAGCGCCGCTGTCAGCGCCCTGTACTCTGAAAGCGGGATATCGGCATCGATGCAGATCCTCCACGCCCCATCATGCGGCAGCTCGGCGAGCTTTGCCGCGAAGAGCGACGCATGTCTGCAGGGGGTGGAATCGATGGCCCACTCGCCGTCCTCGGCACGAGAGCGCATAGCATCGCTGTAACGCGAGTCGGTGTGGATGAGCGCAAGGTCGTCCGCAACGATCGCCAGATGCGCGCGCTCCGAATCGAAGACCTCAGTGAAGCCGGTCATCCACCTTATGTCCGAGACATTCGTCGTGCAAAGGGCATCGAGGCCATTAGCGCGCAGAGACTCGCGCACCGCAGATAGCCTATCGACCATTGGAATTCCTTTCGATCAGAGAAGGCCCTTGTCCTCCAGAAGGCAGCCGAGCTCATAGGAGACCTTGCCCGTCCCCTTCCCCGACGTGTCGAAGATCAGATCGGCGCACGACTCGTACCAATCCCAGCGCTCAGCCAAGAGCTCAGAGGGGGTCTTCTCGCCTTTGAGCAACGGTTTCTTGTCGAGGCGCGTGATGCGCGAGACCGCTTCGTCGGGATCGACTCGCA
>JAFWGD010000182.1 GCA_017515355.1 Coriobacteriales bacterium | reverse complement strand
TGCTGCTCGGCATGCAGGAGATCATCGACGAGTGCAAGCCTAGCCTCATGCTCGTCCACGGAGACACCACCACGACCTTCGCCGCGGCCCTCGCGGCATTCTACAGGCAGGTTCCCGTGGGGCATGTCGAGGCCGGGCTGAGAACGCGCGACCTCGCTGCTCCATATCCGGAGGAGTTCAACCGACAGGCTGTCGACATCGTCACCAGCCTCCATTTCGCGCCGACCGAGGCCGCCAAGGCCAATCTCCTCGACGAGTGCAAGGATCCCAGCACGGTCTTCGTCACGGGAAACACCGTGATCGATGCGCTCAAGACCACGGTGCGCAGCGACTACAGCCATCCCGAGCTCGATTGGGCGGGCGATAGCCGCCTCATTCTGATCACGGCGCACCGCAGGGAGAACCTCGGCGAGCCGATGCATGGCATGTTCCGCGCCATTCGCCGCATCATCGAAGAGACCCCCGACGTCAAGGCGATCTACCCGGTTCACAGGAACCCCATCGTGCGCGAAATAGCCGATGCCGAGCTTTCAGGCTGCGAGAGGCTCCACCTCATCGAGCCGCTCGATGTCCTCGACTTCACAACTTCATGGCGCGCAGCCAACTGATTCTCACCGACAGCGGCGGAATCCAGGAGGAGGCGCCATCGCTGGGCAAGCCGGTATTGGTAATGAGAGACGTCACCGAGCGCCCCGAGGGAGTGGAGGCCGGCACCCTGAGGCTCGTCGGCACCAGCGAAGATGCCATCTACGCCGCATGTCGCGAGCTGCTCGACAGCCGGGAGGCATACGATTCCATGGCGCACGCGGCCAATCCCTATGGAGATGGATTTGCCTCGCAGCGCATCGCGAGGATCATCGAGGAGAGGTTGCAGTAGATGTCCGACTACAGGCACTCCAACTACCAGGCCGCGCCCTACACCGACGAGGACAGGGCGCAGCACGAGCGCTTCCTGAGTTATCTCGATGAGATGTCGAAGCAGAGCTACGCGCTCGATCTTCTCACCGATGAGTTGGGCATCCTCTCTGCAGAGGAGCGCAAGAAGGACAACAGGATCGCGAAGCTCGAGAAGGAGCTCGGCAAGGCTGGCTCAAGCGCTGGCGCTCAGAGCTTGGGCAAGGGCTCGCAGAGGCATTCAGCCTTCGGCAAGGCCGCCAAGAGGCTCTCGAAGAAGGCGGCCTCTCCTGCGTTCGGCATCAGCGCCCTCATCGCGGGCAATGGCGATGCTGCGGCGCTTGTGGCGACCCGAGCCTCGGTTGAGGCGGCGAGGGGAGACCTCAACCTCGAGATCATCGAATTCGATGGCGATGGTGGTTCGGCGGCCGCACTGCGTTCCGCTATCGCCAAGGCGAGCAAGACGCACATCATCATCCTCAACGCCGGCGATGCCATCACTGGCGGATACCTCGCCGAGCTCGCCAAGATCATCGATTCCGCCCACGACCTCGCCCTTGGCTTCCTCGGCAGGCTCGCCGATGGCGAGGTTTGCAAGGTGGCTCCCAGCAAGACCGCTGGCTTCGAGGCCTGGCACAACTACTACCTTTCACATATCGGGAACAAGGCCACTCGGCATCGGTTCATCTATTCCTCGCTCTGCGGCAAGCTCGTCCGCAAGGGCCTTCTCGAAGAGTGCCTGCCAAGCAGCGGCAGCGTCTGCGCTCCAGCGGTTTGGGTTCGTGCGTATCCGAAGATGGCGAAGAAGGTTCTCGGCTTCACCGAGGACAGCGAGCAGGCCTATGCGCCAGCGCTGGAAAGCTCTGAGATCGTCTGGGTGATCGATCGCGAGGGCGAGCAGGCGCCTGTCGAGAGCGTCATCGCCTGCATCGCCGCGCTTGAACGCCTTGCCTTCGACGAGTGCGATGACCTCGAGCATAAGCTCTTCGCGACCAACCTTATCTTCTGGCAGCTCGAACAGCTCAAAGCGCGCTATGACATCGCCTCGGAACCTGAGCGCAACGCGATTCGCGAGGCTGTCTTCGGCTACGACGGCATCTTCATCAATCGCAGCATGTTCTCCGAGCATCCGGCGATCTGCTTCAGCTACTGCTTCTCGCCCTCGGTCTTCCCGCCGGCGTTCGTCGCAACCAAACGCCTCGGCGAGATCGACGAGCTGGAGGGCACGCCCTTCAACTGGAGCGTCTTCTCGAAGGATATGTCCGACAGGAAGGATACCGACGAGCCCTTCGAGAAGCTCTTCGCCCGCTTTGCATTCAGCGTGCGCACCGAGCTCGGCGGGTGGAGCAGCATCGACAGGCGCAGGCAGCTCTACTACGGAGTCGCCGCCTACAACGCCGCGCGCGACCTCCCTGCCGAGGTGATCTACTCGCGTTCCGATCGCCCGGGCTCCCACATAGCGGCCTATCTCTACAAGAAGGCGAATCCGCAAGCCAAGTGGTATGCGGAGTTCTCCGATCCGCTCAACATGTCCAACAACGGCATCATCCGCGACGAGTACGAGAGCTTGCGCGAGGCCGACCGCGATCTGCTCTCGCACTTCTACGAGGAGTGCGAGCTGTGCGTCTACAGTGCTGCCGACGTCATCATGTTCACCAACGCCAACCAGCGCGACTTCATGCTGAGCTACAACAGGGTCAAAGATCTCGAGCCCCGCGTGCGCGAGCATGCCGTCATCATGTGCCAGCCTGCTATGGACGTGCGCTACAACGATCTCGTCAAGACCGGCTACGCGCTCGACCCTAGCAAGATCAACATCGCGTACTTCGGCAAGTTCTACGAGACGCGCAATTGCGATAGCATGCTGGGGCTCACCGCGAACCCCGATGTCGTGCTGCACCTCTTCGTCAGCGCCGACAGCAAGGTCGGTAACGTTGCAGGCGCGCAGGTCAAGGTCAACTCCTACAGGCCGTTCTTCGAGTTCCTCAACCTCGCGAGCAAGATGGATTACCTCTATCTCAACGACATGGAGGATATTTACGGCTGCATACCGTGGCTTCCATCGAAGTACACCGATTACGAGTCTGTAGAAGGCCATATAATAGCTGAGTGCAAGCCAGGAAGCCCGCTGTCCCAGATGGAGGGCGAGAGGCTGATCAAGGTCGAGGGCATCACGCGCGAGTTCGCGTTGGGCTTGAAGAAGACCAAGTAGTTCTGGCCGATTGCGCTGGCCACGGCGCCCAGCTCGTCGGCAGGGAAGAGGGAAGCATTGGATAAGAGGGTCTGCGTCATCGGCTGCGGTTACATAGGCTTGCCGACCTCGGCGATGTTCGCGAGCAGCGGCTGTGACATGCTAGCGGTCGATCTTTCCGAGAAAGTCGTCGACAACCTCAATGCGGGCAGGATAACGATCGAGGAGCCCGGATTGGCCGAGCTCGTCGCCGATGCCGTCGCGGCTGGCAAGCTGCGCGCGGCGCTGGCTCCCGAGCCCGCCGACGCCTTCATCATCGCCGTTCCCACCCCCTTCGTCGACGACGGTTCGCGCGCATGCGACCTGTCCTATGTGATGGCCGCGGTCGAGTCGGTCCTTCCAGTGCTGGAAGAGGGCAACCTGCTCGTTGTCGAGTCGACCATCGCCCCGCGCTCCATCGACGATTTCGTGGTGCCAGCCGTCGAGGCTGCAGGCTTTAGGGTGGGCGAGAGCGTCTTCGTTGCGCACTGCCCCGAGCGCGTCCTCCCCGGCAAGATCATCTACGAGCTCGTCCACAACAACAGGATCATAGGCGGGGTCACGCCTGCCTGCACTGCCGCAGCCACCGAACTCTACCGCACCTTCGTCGTCGGCGAGATCCTGCAGACCGAGGCCAAGGTCGCCGAGCTCTCGAAATGCATGGAGAACACCTTCCGCGACGTCAACATCGCGCTTGCCAACGAGCTCGCTATGGTTTGCGACGAGCTCGACATCGATTGCCTCGAAGTCATCAGGCTCGCGAACAAGCACCCGCGCGTCAATCTTCACACCCCTGGGCCGGGAGTCGGCGGGCATTGCCTGGCGATCGATCCATACTTCATCTGCGCGAAGGCCCCCGAGACCGCCAAGCTGATCAAGCTTGCGCGCGACATCAACTGCGGCATGCCGGAATTCGTCTGCGGCAAGGTCGACGCGCACTTCGCCGCTCGCGGGATCGCGCCTAAGAGCGCGAAGGTCGTGGCGCTCGGCGTCACCTACAAGGGAAACATCGACGACTGCAGACAATCCCCGGCGATGGATGCGATCGCGCTTCTCGAGGAGCGCGGCTATAGCGTCGCCGTTTTCGATCCGCATGTCGAGCAGTATGGCTGCAGCGACCCCAAGGTGCTCTTCGAGGGCGCAGACCTGGCGATAGTCCTCACCGATCACAACGAGTTCAAGGGCGATGCGCTCGGCGAGTTCGTCGCCGCGATGCGCACTCCAATCATCTACGACACGCGCAACATCGTCAGCACTGAGCTGGTGGGCGCGCAGGTCTACAATTTTGGAAACGGATACGAGTTCTAGGCGCGAACGGGCGCGCGAATCACGAGGTCACCGATGGCGAGCAATGACAGGAGAAGCAGGCCGATAGGCATCTTCGATTCTGGAATCGGAGGGCTCACCGTTGCCAAGGCGATCGCCGAGAAGCTTCCCGACGAATCGATTTGGTATTTCGGCGACAGCAAGCGCTGCCCCTACGGCCCGCGCCCGCTCGATGAGACGCGCGGCTTCGTGAGGCAGATCTGCAGCTGGCTGCTCGAGCGCGATGTGAAGCTCATCATCATCGCATGCAACACCGCCACCGCCGCCGGCCTCGAGATGGCGCAGCGGATGTTCGACGTTCCGATCCTCGGCGTGGTGGAACCGGGCGCCCGCGCTGCGATGCGAGCCACGCGTTCGCGCCGCGTGGGAGTCATCGCCACCACGGCAACCGTAGAGTCCGGCGCCTACGAGAGCGCCATCAAGCGCCTCGATGCCGGCATCAAGGTCTTTTCCGCTGCAACCCCCAGGTTCGTCGACATAGTCGAGGAGAGCCTGCACTCGAAGGATTCGGACGGATCGGGTCCACTCGCCGCCCTTGCCAGGCTCGCCGACGATCCCGAGCACATCGAGATAGCGCAGGGGTATTTGAGCCCACTCAAGGAGCGCAACATCGATACGCTCGTCATGGGGTGCACGCACTTCCCGTTCCTCGAGCCTCTGATCTCGCAGGTCATGGGCCCCGATGTCCGCATCATCTCGTCGGCCACCGAGACCGCCAACGATGTTTACGAGACCCTCGAGCGCAGGGGGCACCTCGCGAAGAGCCGCTCCGATGCGTTCTATCGCTTCGCCACCACCGCCGACGACCTCGGCGACTTCGAGCAGGCGATCAAGGCGACGTTCGAGAACAGCGATTTCACCCTCGAGGGCGTCGGGCTCGATGAGCTCGAGGCGCTAACCACCAAGTAGGAAGAGAGGCGGCAGATGCCAATCCAGCAAAGGTCGTTCGGGCGCGCAGACAACGAGATGCGCCCGGTGAGGATCACCCGCAACTACCTCAAGAACAGCTACGGATCGTGCATGATCGAATTCGGCGACACCAAGGTGCTCTGCGCTGCGACCATCGACGAGTCGGTTCCATCGTGGATGAAGGGCAGCGGCAAGGGATGGGTCACCGCCGAGTATTCGATGTTGCCTGCCTCGACCGCCACGCGCACTCCGCGCGAGACAAAGGGGCAGAAGGGCCGCACGCATGAGATCCAGCGGCTGATCGGCCGATCGCTGCGCGCTGCGGTGGACATGAGGGCGCTCGGCGAGATCACCGTCACACTCGACTGCGATGTCATCCAGGCGGATGGCGGCACGCGCACCGCATCGATCACCGGGGCGTGGATCGCACTGCGCGATGCGCTCACCACATGGCGCAACGCCGGCAAGCTCAAGGGCGACCCCATCGTCACCCAGGTCAGCGCGGTCAGCGTCGGAATGGTCGACGGCAAGATCGTGCTCGATCTCGACTACCACGAGGACTCGCGCGCCGAGATCGACATGAACCTCGTCATGAATGGCAACGGCGAATTCATCGAGCTGCAGGGGACCGGCGAGCGTGCAACATTCGATCGAGGAAGGCTCAATGCCATGCTCGACATGGGCGAGAAGGGCTTGCGCGAGCTTATGGAGCTCCAGCGCAAGGCTCTGGAGGCGTAGGGGATGGCGAGCAAGAGAGTAGTCGTCGCAACCTCGAACGCCCACAAGGTCGTCGAGATCATGAGCATCATCGACATCGAGGGCTATGAATTCGTGCCGCTTTCGCAGGTCGGCGATTTTCCCGAACCCGTAGAAGACGGCACCACATTCCTCGCCAACGCGCGCATCAAGGCGCGTGCTACCTTCGAGAACACTGGGCTCGCATCGATGGCCGATGACTCCGGCATCGTGGTCGACGCGCTTGGCGGTGCTCCGGGAATCTACTCCTCGCGATATGCGGGCGAGCAGTGCGACAACGCGGCCAACAACGTCAAGCTGCTCTCCGAGCTCGAAGGCATTGAGGATCGCACCGCGCGCTTCACCTGCGCCATCGTCTTCATCGACGTGGATGGCACCGAGTTCATCGCGGTCGAGTCGGTCGAGGGAAGCATCGACGACCATCTCCACGGCGAGGGTGGGTTCGGCTACGACCCGCTCTTCCTGCCGGATGAGTACGGCGGCTCGCGCTCGATGGCCGAGCTGACGATGGAGGAGAAGAACGCGATTTCGCATAGGGGCCGCGCGCTGCGCAAGCTCAAAGAGCAGTTAGTGGCAAGGAATTAGCGCACGGTGGCGAAATCCCCAGTTGCTAAGCTAGCGCCAATTGCATAAACTGTTTTTTCGTGGCCAGAGGAGACGGGGTGTGGCGCAGCTTGGTAGCGCATCTGCTTTGGGAGCAGAGGGTCGCAGGTTCAAATCCTGTCACCCCGACCACGGCAACTTGACATGCGGCGATAGTTCAATTGGTAGAGCCTCAGCCTTCCAAGCTGATTGTTGCGGGTTCGAGTCCCGTTCGCCGCTCCAAAAACTCGAAGACCCCCGTCAGGGGGTCTTTTTGTTCAGGGCGAACGGGACTCGAACCC
>JAFWGD010000181.1 GCA_017515355.1 Coriobacteriales bacterium | reverse complement strand
CATCTCCGATGAGCTGTCCGCCAGGAACGTCGATGTTGCCGGTGATCGCCTCGAGAGCGAGGATGCAATGTCCTGCCTGCATTCCATTGCGCTTCTGGTCGATCGCGAGACCCCAGGCGATCTGCGCGGGCTTGAGGGTCGCATATGCGCGAGCCGCCTCGCGGATGTCGTCGGGATCGAGGTCGCAGATCTCCGCAGCCTGCTCGACCGACATGGTGCCGACGCGCTCGGCAAGCTGCTCGAAGCCGTAGGTCCACCTGTCAACGAAGTCCTTGTCGTAGAGGCCCTCGCTGATGATGACGTTGAGCATCGCCATTCCGAGAGCGGCATCGGTGCCGGGGCGGAGCTGGAGGTGCCAGTCTGCGCGGGTGCAGGACCAGGTGACGCGCGGATCGATGCACATCAGCTTGGAGCCGCGGCGCATCATGTCGATTGCCGCATGGCCGAAGAGGCCGTCGCCGTTGGAGGCGGTTGGAATCTTGCCCCAGTAGACGATCAGCGCGGGAAGCTGCCAGGTGGGCTCGTCATAGCGAAGCTCGTAGGCGCCTGCGTAGTCCATCTCGGGATAGGTTGCGCCGAGGACGTAGGTGGTGCCGGCGACGCGCGGGATGTAGCAGGAGTAGCCGGACTGGGTGTAGCAGTCGTTCGGCGTTCCAAGTGCGGAGTGGGCGTATGCGGGGAGCATAGGGCCACCCTCGCGACCGGTTCCGCCGAGAACGAGGATGCTGTCGGCACCCCACTTCTCCTTGGCCTCGTTGCACTTCTCCACGATGATGTCGTAGGCCTCATCCCAGGTGATGCGCTCCCAGCGATTCTTTCCGCGGTCTTCCCTGGCGCGCTTCATCGGGTAGCGAATGCGATCCGGATGATAGACGTAGTCGCGGATCGTGAGGCAGCGAACGCAAAGGCGGCCGTTGGTGATCGGATGATTCTCGTCACCCTCGATCTTTACGAGCTGTCCCTCTTTGTTGGTGTAGACCTTGATTCCGCACCCCGTTGGATGGCATCCCGGAGGGGACCATGCGCATCCGCGGGTTACGGTAAGGCCATCTTCTTCGTACCGCCACGGCTTTCCCAAGTCTGCGGTACCCTGACCTTTGAACAGAACCATAACTCTCCTTCCTTCAATTCCTTTCTTGCGAACTGTCTTTTCCCTTGCAGATGACTGCGCGCGGGCACCTTGAAAGCCCACGCGCCGAACAACTCATATCTAGCTAACGCTCGAGAACTCGCCGTTATCGGAGATGTCGAGGAGCTTGATCCAGTAGACGAGATCCTTGCCAGCGAGCGGGTGGTTGAAATCGAGCGTGATTATCTGATTGACGACGGAGACCACCTTGGCGGGCACGGGCATCTCGCGCTTCGGAGATTTCCAAGAGACCATCTCGCCAACGGGGATCTTGTCGCCATTGGGGATCTTGTAGGTGGGAACGCGCTGGACCGCATCCTCATTGTACTCGCCATACGCGAGCGCAGCGGGAATCTCGATCGTGCGCTCTTCCCCGATCTCCATCTTCATGAGGGCATCCTCCATCGGCCGCATCACATGATGCCTGCCGAGCCTGACGGTAAGCGGCTCGCCCTGGCAGTCATCGAAGACGGAGCCGTCCTCGGCCAGAGAGCCCTTGAACAGGAAGGAGGCGTACTTGCCCTTTCGGTCTTCCATTGGTTACCTGCTTTCAAATCGGGGGCGGCAAACCATTCCGCGAATCTGGGTGGCGCAGAGCTGCTAGGGCGCGCATTTGCGGCACAGCGTGATCGTACGCTGCTCGCCAGCGCGTCGAGATGTGCTGCTCATAGTCCTTTCCGTGATGGAAAAGGGTGCGCCAACAGGTGCTGCACCCTCTAGAACGAAGGATTAATGCCAGCGCTGGGCGGTCAGGAAGAATCCCTGAACCGGCTCGATCTCGCTATCGTCGTCGATGGCGCTTGCGTTCTCGGTGGCGTTTACGCAGATCTCGCTTACGGGAGCGGCGATCTTCTCTGCCTTCTCTTCGGCTTCTACGATTTCCTTCTTCTCGTCATCCATGACAACGCTCCTTTCGGACCCTTCTTTCCAATCAAGTACAAATCGGGCGCATTTGTGCCGCTAATCTGTCTGAATACTATTTTAGCCCATAGAAAATCAAGAGAAGTCGGCGAAAACGGAAAGTCTTAATCTATTTTGCGGCTAATTGGGCGAATGAGGGCGGGTTTTGCCCCGAGTAAAGGGAATGCGTGGTCGACGTGGTCTAAAATGTCAATATTGGAATCACAGGCTTTCGGAGGAATCATGGGATCTGACTATCCGCTCACTTTCTCGCCCATCACGATCAGAAGCGTCACCTACAAGAACCGCTTGCACATGGCCCCGCAATCGCCGGGACTTACGTCTCGCGACGGCATGGTGACCACGGAGATGATCGATTTCTGGCGCCCCGCAGCGCGCGGAGGCGTGGGCATCATCACCGTGGGAAACGCCCCAGTGGACTTCGCGGAGGCTAAGGACGAGAACCGCCATATCGATCTCGGAGCCGATGAGAACGTCGTTCCCCTCTCGCGCTTCGTCGACATGTGCGAGGGCTACGGATGCCACCCCTCCATCGAGATCAACCACTCTGGATTCAACGCCGTCTACGAGTACACCCATCGCCCGCCCGTCAGCTCCTCAGAATGGCTGACCGACGGGATGATCCGCATGGCCAAGCGCAACGGACGCGCTCCCATCCCCTCCATCCCGATGACGATCGAGAAGATCCGTGAGGTCGAGGGGAAGTACATCGCTGCAGCCAAGCGCTGCCAGACTGCAGGCTTCAAGATGGCGCTGATCCACGGCGCGCACGCGAATCTCATCGGACAGTTCTCCAGCCCGCATTTCAACAAACGCTCCGACGAGTATGGCGGAAGCCTCGAGAACAGGGCGCGCTTCGCGATGGAGATCCTCGATGGCGTCCGCGCAGCTTGCGGAGAGGATTTCGTCATCGAGTTCCGCGTCTCCGCCGACGAGTTCATCGATGGCGGCATGCATTTCGAGGAGACCAAGGAGTATCTCAAGATGCTCCAGGACAAGATCGATATCGTCCATGTCTCCGCGGGGATCCTCGGACCTGTCGACAAGATGAGATACTGGCACCAATCGACCTACATGGACTACATGTACAATGTGCACTTCGCCGCCGATCTGCGCAAAATGCTGCCCGACAAGGTGAAGGTCTGCACGGTCGGTTCGATCATGAACATCGACAACGCCGAGAGGATCCTCGCCAACGGCGATGCGGACTTCATCGCAATGGCGAGGCCGTTCGTCGCCGACCCCGAGATGCCGCGGAAGTTCGCCACCGGGCACAAGGAGGACTTCAGGCCCTGCATGCGCTGCGACTGGTGCGCAGCGCGAATCACCGCAACGCCGAAGACCACGGCATGCGCTGCGAATCCGATGGTCATGCACTATCTCGAGCTCCGCGATGGAAAGGTGCCGAAAGCGGATGAGCGCAAGCGCGTCGGCATTATCGGAGGAGGCCCAGCTGGCATGCAGGCGGCGATCACGCTGCGAGAGCGAGGGCATGAGGTCGTGCTCTTCGAGAAGGAGCCCCAGCTGGGCGGAAACATGCGCTATGCTGCGGCTTCGTCGATCAAGGCGGATGTCAAGGCTTTTTGCGACTACATGGTCTGCCAGGTAGAGAAGAGCGGGGCCGAGCTGCGATTGGGCGTCGAGGCCACCAAGGAGATGATCGATGCCGAGGATTTCGACGGCCTCGTGATCGCAGTCGGCAGCGAGCCCATCCTTCCAAGCTTCGAAGGCGCTGGGGAGCCTGGCTCGCCCGAAATCGTCTGGGGCGGAGACGTCGAGTTGGGCGGAGTCAGCGTTGGCAAGAGGGCACTGATCGTGGGTGCGGGCACCGTCGGAATGGAAACCGCGCTGGCCTTGATCCGCTCCGGCCACGAGGTGACGATCGTCGAGATGGCCCCTAACAACGACGCGCTATGCAGCGGATTCGGCGGAATCAACAACAACCTGCTGCGAGAGCTGTGCATCGATGGCGGCGTGAGCTTCAACTTCAACATGAAGCTGAGCCGCATCGTCGAGAACGGCATCGAGTGCGAGAACGTCGAGACTGGCGAGCCTGTGCGCTTCGAGGGCGATACCGTGATTCTTGCGATGGGGATGAAGCCCCGGCGAGCGCTGGCGGAGAGCTTCGTCCACTGCGCGCCCGAGACCGAGGTGCGCATCGTTGGAGACGCGATGGAGGCGCTGAAGATCGGAGATGCGACGAACGCCGCGTTCTCCGCGGCGCTCCACATCTGCTAGCCATTCAAGCCCAAGGGGTCTTGTCAGGGGCGCTGGATCGATCCAGTGCCCCTCTCACTTCCTGTAGGGATTGTTGCAGATCCCGACTACCTTGCCGTCGGGGCCCATGTAGTACTTCTTGTTGCCGCAGCTGCCGTAGCCCGTGCAGCTGCCGCAAAGCTTCGCTCCTTCGGGCATGGGCTCGAAGAGGTTCTTGGCTTCGCAATCCTCCTGCGCTTCGAAGGCGCTCTGGCTCTCGCCGGGCCTGGCAACGAGTGCCTTGCCGAAATCTGCAGGTGAAGTCTTCCAAGCATCGGTTTGTCCGCAACGCGGGTTCAATCGTTCCCCTTTCGACTCAAGGGACCTGCAGCAGATGACTGCCGCAGGCCCCTGGTCTAATCGATGCAAGCGCTCTGCTTGCGGAGCCTGGGCCTCTCGGCCTCAAAGCTCCAGTTGAAGGTCATTAGAGATGCTTGTAGATCATGACCTTCTTGCCCATGGTGAGCATGTCCTTCGCGAGCTCCTCGATCGGGCCGACCTTCATGCATGCAGCCAGGCAGCTCTTGACGCACATCGGCTTCTCGCCCCTGTCCATACGGTCTGCGCAAAGGTCGCAGCGATCGGTTGGTACGGGGATGTAGTCCCAGTCCCAGTCCTCACCCTTGTGCCCGGTTCCGCCAAGCTTGAACGGACCCTTCTCCAAGAGCTTGATGCCGTGCTCGTCCTCGCCGAAACCCTTGAGCTCCTTGCAGGCTACCTCGCAGGAATGGCAACCAGAGCAATACTTGTAATCAATCAGCATGCCATAGTTCTCGTACGACATTGTCATTCCTCCCTTCCGTTAGTCTTCAACACTCGTGGACTTCTCGATCTTGCACATGATGCCCTTGTAGGGGGCGCCGAATCCGAGCTTGCCGATGCAGAGGTTCGGAATCATGGTGTTGACGTTGGACTTCCAAACGCCGAACAGGTTCGGAGCCTCGCCGTCCTGCTCGGGGAACCACCAGCCATGCGTCGCGTTGACGATGCGCGGGTCGACGATCGGGGTGATGACGACCTTGGCCTTGGCGCGTCCGAACATGTTCGAGATCTCCGCCCAGTCTCCGTCCTGGAGGCCGTACTTCTTGGCGGTCTCGGGATGGACCTCGACGACCGGCCACTTGTCGATGCGGCGAAGGATGTCGACCTGGCGATGCTCGCTGTGGAACGAGGTGTACTTACGAGAGCCGGTGGTCATCATCAGCGGATACTCTTCGGCCATCGAAGGCTGCGAAACCTGAGAGAACCTGGGCTCCTCGTAGAACGGGAGCGCGTCCTCTCCCCACATCGGGTAGAGCGTCGAGGAGAACTCGATGCGGCCGGTGGGGGTGTTGAATCCGAGCTGTCCGTCTGCGCGCAGCAGGCCCTTCTCGTACTT
>JAFWGD010000180.1 GCA_017515355.1 Coriobacteriales bacterium | reverse complement strand
TTGCGAGCCTCGGCCTGCTGCCTAGCTGTGGCGATCTTGCCGCTGAGTTCGTCCGAACAATGCCTTAGCTCACTTTCGCGAACGCCGATCTCATCGATTCGCTCCTTGTCCAGCTCGCATGCGCGTGAGGCGATCTCGAAGCAGTCGGCAGCTGCCAGCGAAGACTCCCTGCCCTTGTTCTCCTCGAGCTCTGCGGCCAGTTCTCCGTGTGCACTTGCGTCGATCGAGCGGATTTGCTCGTCTAGGCGTGCGCCCAGAGCCAGCAACGCATCCTTGGCCTCCCTGTTCATGGTGGCCAGGCGATCGGAGACTCGCTTGTACTCCCTGACGTCGAAGACCTTCTCCAATATCCTCTGCTTCTCCGCCGAGCCCGACTTCAGGAATTTGGAGAAGTCGCCCTGCGCGAGCATCACGATCTTGGTGAACTGGTCGAAATCGATCTGGAGAAGGTCGACGATCTTCGCGTCGACCTTGCGCTGCCCCTCCATCGACGAGCCGTCGGGGAGGTCGAGGCGCACCCTCTGTTCGGATGTGCTTTCGAGCTCGCTGGTTTTGCGGCGCTTGGCGATATGGAGCCAGCGCTTGACGTTATAGGTTTTGCCGTGAAGCCCGAACTCCAGCTCAACGCTGGTTTCGAGCTCGGGATCGGTGCAGTGGCCGCTCCTGAACGAATCGACCGTGCGGCCGCTGCCGCTGTCCTTGCCATACAGCGCGAAGCAGATCGCGTCGAAGATCGAGGATTTGCCCGAACCGGTTGGCCCGCTGATCAAGTAGATGCCCGCCTCTCCCAGCGCGCGGAAATCTACGGTTTCTTTGCTGGCATAGGGGCCGAAGGCGCAGATCGTGAGCTTGCGGGGCTTCATCGGGCGCGCCTCCTTCCGCCTCGTCAAGGCAGACCTCGCTGATGATCTTCAGCTCCGCACCGCTCATCTCGCGGCCATTGATCTCCTTGAAGAACATCTGGAACATCTCGAGCGGGTTGACGCTGGTCAGCTCGTTGCTGGAGATGCTGCGCGTCGACGCGCTCCTGCGCGACTCAGTCGCTTTGAAGTCGAGCCTCATCAGAAGCGGGAAGATGTCCTTGAGCTTGGCGAACGCCTGCAGATCCTCTTTGGTGAGCGTGACGCGGACGTAGCAGCTGGCGCTCTCGGGGTGCGCCTGCGCGTAGTCGCGCATTTCCGCGATGGTTCCCTCGAGCTCGAGCATGTCATGCAGCGGATGAAGCTCGGGCATCTCGAAGGAGATATCGCCCTTTCCGCCGAGCTCGACAATCGTCACCGTCTTGCTGGGCGAAACCTCGGAGAACGAGTACTTCAGCGGTGAGCCGCAATAGCGGATCTTATCCTCGATCACCCACTGCGGCTTGTGGAGATGTCCGAGTGCGACGTAGTCGAAGGCGCTGAAGATATCCGACGGCACCTCGTCGAGCGTGCCGATGGTGCGCATCTCCGACTCGCTGAGCTCGGCCTCGCCGCTGCCGATGACGAACTGGTGCGCCACGAGGACGTTGCGTGCGCTTGCGTCGAGGTCGATGGTGCCGATGACGGTGCGCAGCGCTTCGGGATAGGTCTTGATCTCTGAATCGGGCAGCGCCGTGCGTGCGATGGCGGGGTTGATGAAGGGGAGAAGGTAGACGTTGACCGCGCCGTGCTCGTCATGCAGCTCGCAGCGCTCCACCTCGCCGCCGAAAGGCTTGGCGATCGAGACGCCGTTGCTGCTGAGTATCGATGAGAGGACGGAGACCCTGCTCGCGCTGTCGTGGTTGCCGGGCACTGCGAGGATCGCGATGCCCGCCTCGTGCAATGCGGTGAGGAACTCGTCGTAGAGCCTCGCAGCTTCGGCGCTAGGCTGGTCCTTGTCGTAGATGTCGCCGGCGATAAGCGTTGCATCGACGTTCCTTGCACGGGCCAACTCGACGATTTCGGCGAGAACGGCCCTCTGATCGTCGATCATCGAGTAGCCGTTGACCTTCTTGCCTATGTGCAGGTCGCCAAGATGCAGCAGTCTCATCGAATCAATCCTTTCGAACTCGAGGCTGGCTCGATGGGCGCCGACCCCGCGGTTCGCCTCTGGCGTGCTGCTATACTCTCCCTATGGCGGCAATCGCAGAGGTAGTCGAAAGTCGCTTCAAGCATCTATAGATTTTAGGGGATGACGGGCGGAAATGGAAGAGGCTCAACTCAATAGCTGTGACATTAATGGGACAGTTGCGCAGGTAATGCTGCTCGGCACGGGCGCTGCGTGCGGAGTGCCCACGTACTACTGCGGCTGCAAGGCATGCGAGGAGGCCAAGGCCGACCCGCGTGCGCGCAGGACATGCTCCAGCATGCTCGTTACGCGCAACGAGCGCACCTTGATAGACTGCGCCCCGGAGATGCATCTGCAACTCGACCGCTTCGGCATTCCCGAGATCGACAGGGTGATCTTCACCCATGAGCACTTCGACCATCTCGGCGGAGTGCCGCAGCTCGAATACCTCGTGCGCCTCAAGACGCGCAAGATCATCGATT
The DNA here is from genome assembly GCA_017515355.1 of Coriobacteriales bacterium. Lineage (GTDB taxonomy): Bacteria > Actinomycetota > Coriobacteriia > Coriobacteriales > CADBOM01 > RGIG5709. The sequence continues at coordinate 5,425 of JAFWGD010000180.1, read as the reverse complement.
TCTACTGCAATTCCCAAACCGCCGAGTACATCTCGACGCACTTCGAGAAGATGGCCGACACCTATCTCCTCCACGTGATCGAGGCGGGGCAGAGGCTGGAGTTCGACGGCATCGGCTACACGCCGTTGCTGGCGACGCATTGCCCAGGCGCCTTCGGCTATCTGATCGAGCTGCCCGCAGACGCCACCGAGAGCGGCAAGCCGATGAAGGTGGCCTACTTCCCCGACACCGCGCGCCCCTGCGACGAGACCCTCGAGCTGCTGCGTGGCATCGACGTCCTCGTGATCGATGCGACCTTCAACGGCGCGAATTGGATGGCTGCCTCGCATATGTCGATCGACGACTCGGCAGCGCTTGCCGCAGAGCTCGGAGTGGGCAAGGCGGTCCTTACGCACATGTCGATGCACTTCGACACGCCGATAACGCTCGCAGAGGTCGAGGAGAAGCTCGCCGGCACCAACGTGTTCGCCTCCTACGATGGCTTCCAGGTTCTCTAGCGGCTTCGCCCGCAGCGCATTTGAAGAAAGGCTAGCGAGATGTCAGACCTCTCAGATCTGCTTGGCATGGCGAAGAACAGCGACCCGAGCGTGCGCGCGATGGTCGCGCAATCGATTGCGACGATTCCCGATCCCGCTGCGACAACCACGCTCATCGACCTGCTCTCCGACGTCGACGACCGCGTGCGCCTCGCTGCGATCTACGCGCTTGGCGCCTCGCGCAAGGCCGTTGCGATCGAGCCGCTGCTGCCCCTTCTCGACGACGAGGAATCGGTCGACATCAGGTGCGCCACCCTTGCGGCTCTCGCGATGATCGCCGACAGGCGCTCCTTCGCGCCGATAGCGGTCAGGCTCTTCGATATCAACGACGAGATTCGCAAGAACGCTGCGGCGGCGATCGGGCGCCTGCATGACGGGCGCGCCCTCGAGCCGCTGCTCATGTGCCTCGACGACGAGGCGGAGTGGGTCCGCGCGAATGCGGCGCTCTCGCTCGGCCAGCTTGGCCGTTCCGATCCCATTGGCAGGCTGGTTCAGCTAGCAGATTCCGAAGATACGGAGAACGTCCGTTCCAGCGCCATCAGCGCGCTCGGATCGCTCGGAGCCTTCCTCATCGATTCCGAGGATGCAGAGGAGCAGGAGTCCTCGGCAATGGCGCTCGATTGCGCCTACACCGCCCTCGACGATGCGGTAGAGGAGACGAAGGTGCGCGTGGCGGCCCAGCTCTCGCTTGCGGACGGGTTCGAACGCATCGGGCAGTTCGATGCCTCTCGCGCCCAGTCGATCTTCGCGTTGACCTGCGCGGTTTCCTCCAGCTCCGTCAGCCCTGACGATCTGCGATCGACCGCAATTTGGTCGCTCGGCAAGATGGCCATCTCCTCATCCTGTACGCTCGGCACCGAGGCCATCGACTCCGCGGTCGAGCTTCTCATATCCGCCCTCGACGACCCGCATGAGTGGTGCGTGAGGTACGCCATCGAGGCGCTCGCCAACATCGGCGGCGAGCGTGCCAAGGAGGCGCTCGCAGGATTCGCTTCCTCGGAGCGCGGCAGCCGATACTCCGAGCTCTGCGCCAAGGCGCTCGACTTGCTCGGCCAACAGCCGCTCCTTTCGATATAATTCCAGTAGCCCCGTTCATGGCGCTTGCCGAGCGCAGTGCGCACGCATGCCCAAACGGGTGCGCGCCAATGCTACGAATGTCCACACGAAAGGGGACCGACATGCTGCAAGGTGATCGCATCTGGATGGCCCAAGGCGAAAATCCGTGCTATCTGCTTCTCAACCAGGCAAACCGCCACGGGCTGATCTCTGGCGCTTCCGGCACCGGGAAGACCGTCACGTTGAAGATCATGGCCGAGGGGCTGAGCAAGGCCGGCGTTCCGGTCTTCATGGCCGATGTCAAGGGCGATGTGACCGGAATGGCGCAGCCTGGCGTCGACAACGAGAACATGCAGAAGCGCATCGCCAGGTTCGGCCTCGAAGGCTGGACCTACGAGGGCTGCCCTTGCAGGTTCTGGGACGTTGCCGGCGGTTGGGGCATCCCGATTCGCATCACCGTCTCCGACATGGGCCCGATGCTCCTTTCTCGCCTGCTCGGCCTCTCAGACGTGCAGGCTGGAGTTCTCAACGTCGTCTTCCGCGTGGCAGATGACATGGGAATGCTGCTGATCGACCTCAAGGACCTCCGCGCGATGCTCAACTATGTCGGCGAGCATGCCAAGGAGTACGAGTTCGAGTACGGCCACGTCGCTTCGCAGTCGATCGGCGCGATCCTGCGCGAGCTGATTGCAGTCGAGGACCAGGGCGGCGACATATTCTTCGGGGAGCCTGCGATCGATCTCAACGACTGGTTCGCCACCGACGAGATAGGCCATGGCTATGTCAACATCCTCAACGCCTCGCAGCTGATCAACACTCCGCAGATCTACGCGATGTTCCTCCTTTGGATGATGAGCGAGCTCTTCGAGACGCTCCCGGAGGTCGGGGATCTGGAGAAGCCGCGCTTCGTCTTCTTCTTCGACGAGGCCCATCTTCTCTTCAACGGCATGCCCAAGGAGCTGCTCGACAAGCTGATCCAGGTCGTCAAGCTCATCCGCTCCAAGGGCGTCGGCATCTACTTCATCACCCAATCGCCCTCCGACATCCCCAACGAGGTGCTCGCCCAGCTATCCAACAGGATCCAGCATGGTCTGCGCGCCTACACCCCTGCAGAGCAGAAGGCCGTGCGCGCCGCAGCAGAGACCTTCAGGTCAAATCCGAAGTTCGACTCCGCAAAGGCGATCCTCGAGCTCGGCACCGGCGAGGCGCTCGTCTCCTTCCTCGACGAGGAGGGTCGCCCATCCATCGTCGAGAACGCCAAGATGCTCCCTCCGCAGTGCCTGATGGCCGCTGCGGATGACGAGGTGATAGAGCATGCGCTGGGCAAGCAGACAGCGCTGGACAACAAGTACGGCAATGCGCTCGATCGCGAATCGGCCTACGAGCTGATCATCGAAAGGCGCGCCGAGGAGGAGGCGCAGGCGGAGCTAGAGTACGAGCGCGCCCAGCTCGAGAAGGAGCGCGCCGAGTTCGAGGCGATGAAGGCCAAGGAGGAGGAGCGCGCCCGCAAGGAGGCGGAGAAGAAGGCAGCCGCCGAGGAGCGCGCGAGGCAGAGGCAGATCGAGCAGATGGAGCGCAAGCGCCTCAAGGAGCTCGAGGCCGAGGAGCGCAAGCGCATCCAGGCCCAGGAGCGCGCGAGGCAGAAGGCCTACAACGAGGAGATGCGCCGCCGCGAGAAGGAGCGCCAGCAGAGAGAGAAGGAGCTCAACAAGGCCATCGACACCCTCATGGGCGGGGGCAAGAAGCGCTCGTCCAGCAAGTCGCGCTCGTCGAGCAGCGGCTTCGATGACATGCTCGATGTCTTCGGCCGCCAAGCTGGCGACGTTATCATGCGCAACATCTTCGGCAGTCGCAAGAGGTGGTAGCTTCGCGGCCAAGAAGCGACGTCGCATCCTCGGGTTGGAGCCGAATCGCGCCATCTTGGCGCCCTGCAGCAGCGCCTTTCGCCCCTCAAAGCGGCTTTAATGCCGTTTGGGGTGGTTTGCACATCGACACGCCGCACCCTAAGTGCTAAACTCACTTTTCGCGCATTCAAACGCCGCAAAAGCGGCGATTCGATAGAAGGAGCAAGGAAAATGGCAGTACCCAAGCGTAGAAAAGGCCGTGCGAAGACCAACTCTCGCCGCAGCGCAAATTGCGTCTGCGCGCCCAAGCCGCGTTCCGTCTGCCCGCAGTGCGGAGAGGTCAAGCTTCCCCATCGCGTATGCGGAAACTGCGGATACTACAAGGGCCGCGAAGTTATCGTCACCGAGTAGTCCAAGCTGGTTGAATGTTCGAAGATGGCCGATGTCTCTTTGCGAGGCTCGGCCATGTTTGTTTAATCGGAGGTTAAGATGGCTGAGCTCAAGAACGTATGCGTGTGCGTCGACGCCGAGGGAGGGGACAATGCGCCGTCCGTCGTGATCGAGGGCGTGGAGAAGGCGCTTGTCGCAGACCCCAACCTCTCCATCCTGCTCGTCGGCCGCGAAGAATCCATCGCGGGCATCGCAGCCAAGCATCCCGAGCGCATCGAGGCGATCTACGCCAGCGAGGTCATCGAGATGGGAGACCATCCTGCCAACGCGGTGCGCCAGAAGAAGGATTCCTCCATCGTCGTCGGCTGCAAGGCGGTCAAGGAAGGACGTGCCGACGGCTTCTTCTCGGCTGGCTCCACCGGCGCCTGCCTCACCGCGGCCACGCTGATCATCGGGCGCATCAAGGGCATCATGAGGCCCGCGCTTGCCACCGTCGTTCCGTCTCCCATCAAGGAGATCATCCTTCTCGACTGCGGCGCCAACGCAGATTGCAAGCCCGAATACCTAGTCCAGTTCGCCCAGATGGGCCGCGCCTATGGCGAGTGCTTCCTTGGCATGGAGAACCCCACGATCGGCCTTCTGAGCAACGGCTCCGAGGAGACCAAGGGCAACCAGGCCACGATCGCCGCGCATGAGCTGCTCTCCGGAGTCGAGGGCTTCATCGGCAACGTCGAGGGCGGCGACATCCTCAAGGCCACCTGCGACGTGGTCGTCACCGACGGCTTCACCGGCAACGTGGCACTCAAGACAATCGAGGGAAGCGCCTCCGTTCTCTTCGGCGCGATCAAGGGGATCATGACCTCCTCGCTGGGCAACAAGCTTGCCGCAGCAAAGCTCAAGGGAGGCCTCTACGAGCTCAAGGCCCAGATCGACCCGGACACCTACGGCGGCGCTCCGCTGCTCGGCGTCCGCGCCGTCTGCCACATAGGCCACGGCTCCTCGAGTCCCAAGGCCATCGCCAACGGCATCGCCACCTGCGCCAAGGCGATTCGAGCTGGTCTGACCGAGAAGATTGCGGGTCTGCTGGGCGAATAGCGCGTTGCGTTTTGCTCTCCAATCAGCCAAAATTGAAATTTGGGTCAACATGTGCGCATTGCGCGGGAAAACCCGCATTGCTCCACGTCGGTCCAGCCTGCTTTTGGCAGGTGAAACCCGCGTTCGCAGCGGTTGCGCCCGCTGTTCGCGCGGCAGCCCGCTCATAGCTAAGGAGAGAACACATGGAGCGTGAAGAGCTTTTCGCGAAGGTCAAGGAGATCATCGTCGACCAGATCGCATGCAATCCCGACGACATCACCGAGAGCACCAACCTCATCGAGGATCTCGATGCGGATTCCCTCGACCTGCTGCAGCTGCTCACCGAGTTCGAGGATCAGTTCGACATCTCGATCGAGGACGAGGCCTTCGAGAAGGTCAAGACGATCGGGGATGCGCTCGACCAGATCAGATCGCTCATCTAGATGAAGCGCAACCAGCTGCCGGATAGCAGCGTGCTCGACGGCATCGCCGCGCGCGCCGAGAAGATCCTTGGCTACGAGTTCA
>JAFWGD010000179.1 GCA_017515355.1 Coriobacteriales bacterium | reverse complement strand
TAAACGCGCAAATCGACTCGCTCGGCAAGCTCAAAGCGCTCAAGAGGCGATCGCTTTCCAAGCAGGTCCTGGCCAAGGAGATGGAAATCGACGAGCTCAACGAGAGCATCGGCCCGACGCGCAAGCCGCTCGGCTCCATCGCTCGCAGCAGATATCTATCCGGCAGCTGGAACGTAGGCGCGCAAATCGGGCTTCGCACCGATGGCGAAGAGCCGGACGAGGGCCATTCGCTCGAGCCTCGCTACGCCAGCGACGGCACCTTCGAGCTCATCCCGAGCGCCTATCCCTCCCCGACTCCCACGGATAAGCACATCATCGAGCGCTTCGACGTCTTCGAGATCCTGCGCAAGGCGATCGACGGCGGCGACCCGCGCATGGCAGGAGCGCGCATAGTGCCGCTTGCCAACCTGCGCCTTCCCTCGACGGAGGACCGCTTCGACCCGAGCGCAGACATGGTGATCCTGGCTCCCAGCAGCGCATACGTCATCGACGTGCGCGGCTGGAGCGAGCACGTCGAGATCATGAACGACGCGTTGTCGAAGGCATCGGAGGATGAACCCGCCTCAAACGACGGCGAACCAGAAATGGATGACCCGCGTCCGAGCAAGCGCAGCCTCGAGTACCATGCGGCGCTCTCCGACTACGGTGCGAACATCTTCGACGTCATCGTCTTCGTCAACCCGCGTTCCTTCATCTCGTCGGGAAGCAGCTTCCATAGCAACTACTTCGCCGGCTGGTTCAGAAACGGCAACACAAACATCACCGAGGTCATCGCCAAGAAGTGCGCGGCACTCCCCGCGGCATTTTCCGATGACGAACTCGAGCAGCGCTTCGACGACATGTCCTCGAAGCTGATCGACATCGCCCGCAGGCTGGGATAGAGGCTCTGATGGCTTTCGAGCATTACGTCTACTCCGGAACCGAGAAGCTGCGCCGTGGATTCACCACCGGCACTTGCGCTGCGCTGGCCGCCAAAGCCGCCGCAATCGCCCTGCTGACCGGCGAGGAGCAGACAAACGTCTCGCTGATGACCCCAGCCGGCCTCGAAGTCGATGTCGAGCTGAGCCGCATGGAGCTCGGCGATGGGTGCGCGACCTGCGGTGTCTTCAAGGACGCCGGAGATGACTACGACGTGACCAACGGAACCGAGGTCACCTCCACCGTCGCGCTCATCGAACGCGGAGTCGAGATCGACGGCGGACACGGAGTCGGCAGGGTGACCAAGCCCGGGCTCGACCAGCCCGTCGGCAACGCGGCTATAAACTCAGGCCCGCGGAAGATGATCGCGAGCGAGGTGATGGCCGTCGCCGAAGACCTCGGCTACACCGGCGGCTTCAGCGTGCTCGTCGAGATCCCCGATGGAGCCGAGCTGGCCGCGAAGACCTTCAATCCGCACATCGGTATCGAAGGCGGCATCTCCGTCCTCGGCACCTCGGGCATCGTAGAGCCGCGCAGCCTCAAGGCGCTGATGGACTCCCTCGAAGTTGAGATCCACGCTTGCGCAGCCTCTGGCAGCAAGCGCCTGATCGTCACCCCTGGCAACTACGGCGAGAACTTCCTCTCTACGATGGGCCTTTCCGAGGGCATCCCCACCGTCAAATGCGCGAACTTCATCGGCAACACGCTCGACTGCATCGCGCGCGAGGGCTTTGCGGAAGTGCTGCTCGTCGGACACATCGGCAAGATGGTCAAGGTGGCCGGCGGCATCATGGACACGCACTCGAAGGTCGCCGACTGCCGCTGCGAGATCTTCGCCGCACACGCGGCTTTCTGCGGTGCGAGCCAAGAGACCATCGCACGGATCTTCGATGCGGCCACCAGCGATGCGTGCCTCGACATCCTCGAGGAGTGCGGACTCAGGGAGTCCGTGGTCGAGAGGATAATCGAGGCGATACAGGCGCGCTTGGAGCATCGCGTCGATGGCGCATACAGAATCGGCTGCGTGGTCTTCACCAACCGCACGGGCAGCCTGGGTATGAGCGATGAGGGGAAGGCCCTCGTCGAAGAATGGAAGGAACGGCAATGATTCACTTCGTTGGAGCCGGAAGCGGCGCAACCGACCTCATCACGCTCAGGGGCGCCAAGCACCTCGAGAGCGCCGACGTCATCATCTACGCCGGCAGCCTCGTCAATCCCGAGCTGCTGGCCATGGCCAAGCAGGGCTGCGAGATCCACAACAGCGCGACGATGACGCTCGAAGATGTTATCGAGGTCATGCTGCGTGCGGAAGCCGTAGGGCTGAAGACCGTGCGCCTGCACACCGGCGATCCCTGCCTCTACGGCGCGATCCGCGAGCAGATGGACATCCTCGACGAGCACGGCATCGAATACGACTACACCCCCGGCGTCTCAAGCTTCTGCGGAGCAGCCGCGGCTCTCAAGGCCGAGTACACTCTTCCCGAGGTTTCGCAGAGCGTAATCATCACGCGACTCGAGGGACGCACCCCCGTCCCCAGCGGCGAGGCGATGGCGAAGATGGCATCCCACGGTTGCTCGATGGTGATTTTCCTCTCGACGGGCATGCTCGAGAGGCTGCAGGAAGAGCTCGTCGCGGGAGGCGCCTACACCGAAGATACCCCGGCTGCGCTCGTCTACAAGGCCACCTGGCCAGATGAGAAGGTCTTCCGCTGCACCGTAGGCACCCTCGCGCAAACCGCGATGGACAACAACATCACCAAAACCGCGCTCGTATGCGTCGGCGGCTTCCTCGACAGCGCATACGACCGCTCCAAGCTCTACGATCCCACGTTCACCACCGAGTACCGCAAAGCGAGCGCACATTGAGAATCTCGACGATCGCATTCACCGATGGCGGGCTGGAGCTCGCCAGCAGGATTGCCGCCGCCCTAGAAGCCGAAGGCGAGCGAGTCGATGTCGCGCGCGGCTTCGGCGAGGGCAAGGCTAACCACGGGGAGTGGACCGCCGAGCGCTTCGGCACCTCCGACGCGCTGCTGTTCGTAGGCGCGCTCGGCATCTGCGTGCGCTCGATAGCTCCGCATCTCGCATCGAAGGCTACCGACCCCGCGGTGATCTGCATCGACGAGGGCTCGCGTTTCTGCATCCCGGTGCTCTCTGGGCATATCGGCGGAGCCAACCAGCTGGCGCAGCGCATCGCGCGCTTTTGCGGAGCGACTCCCGTCGTCACCACGGCGACCGACGTCCGCGGCGTCTTCGCCATCGACAGCTGGGCGGTCTCCCAAGGCCTTGCGGTGGCGAATCCGCAGGCCATCAAGGAGATTTCGAGTGCGCTTCTCGCTGGTGGCAGCGTGAGCTACGCAAGCGAGCTGCCAATTTCAGGAAACGCTCCGCAGGGCCTCGTAGAGGCGGGAAGCCCTGGCGCCGCCAGCATCTTCATCGGCAACCAGGCCCCTGAGGGCGCATTGCATCTGATCCCGCGCGCCTACATCCTCGGCATCGGCTGCAGGCGCGGAACCAGTCGCGAGGCGATCGAGGCAGCGGCGATGAGATTCCTCGCAGAGAATGCCATCGATCCGCTCTCCATCGCGTTCATCGCGAGCATCGACCTCAAGGCCAACGAGGAGGGGCTCCTCGCATTCGCCGCCGCGCGCAGGCTCGAACTCGTCACATTCGATTCGGATACGCTCAACGCCCAGGAGGGCGACTTCTCCTCCTCGGGCTTCGTCAAGGGAGTCACCGGCACCGACAACGTCTGCGCACGCGCAGCGGTAGCGGCTGGCGGAGAGCTCGTCATCGGCAAGACGGTCGTCGACGGGATGACGTTCGCACTCTCCAAGCGCTCGCTGAAGCTGGCGTGGCAGTGAAGGGAAGCTGAGATGGGAAAGCTCTACATCGTTGGACTCGGACCCGGAAACGCCGAGCACATGACAATCGAAGCAGTCGAGGCGCTCAAGGAGGCGGACCTCGTCTGCGGCTACCCGGTCTACGTCGAGCTGGCCAAGCAGGTCGCGCCTAGCACCGAGACGTTCACCACCCCGATGACCAGAGAGGTCGAGCGTTGCCGCGCGGCACTTGGCGAGGCAGCCAGCGGCAAGAGCGTCGCGATGGTCTGCAGCGGCGATGCAGGCGTCTACGGCATGTCCGGGCTCATCTACGAGCTCGCCGGAGAGTACCCGCCAATCGAAATCGTCGTCATCAGCGGCGTGACCGCAGCGCTTTCGGGCGGTGCCGTCCTCGGAGCCCCGCTCACGCACGACTTCTGCGTGATCTCGCTCTCCGATCTCCTCACCCCCTGGGAGAAGATCGAGAAGCGACTCGAGGCGGCGGCTGCAGCGGACTTCTGCACCGCAATCTACAACCCCATGAGCCGCAAGCGAAAGGACCACCTTAACCGCGCATGCCAGATCATGCTGCAACACAAGAGCCCGCAGACCGTCTGCGGCTACGTGCGCAACATCGGACGCGAGGGCGAGGAGAGCTGGATCGGCACGCTCGAGGAGTTGGCCGATCTGGAGCTCGACATGTTCTGCACGGTGTTCATCGGCAACTCGCAGACCAAGGAGATCGATGGCAAGATGGTCACCCCGCGCGGCTACGAAAAGCGCATAGAAGAGGAAAGGCAGGGCCGATGACGCGAGTTCTCCTATACGGAGGAACCACCGAGGGGCATGAGCTCGCCTGCGCGCTTGCGGAGGCTGGCCTCGAGGTATGCGTCAGCGTGGCCACCGATGAGGGAGCCAAGGTGCTCCCGAAGGGCCTCGCAGGTCTCACAGTGCGCATCGGAGCGCAGAATTCGGAGGAGAAGCACGAGCTGATGACCAGCGGCTTCGACGTCGTCGTCGACGCCACGCACCCCTACGCAACATCCGTGAGCAAGTCGGTGAGGGAGGCGGCGCAGCGGGCAGGGCTTCCGCTTTTGCGCATCATCAGACCCAAGGGCGACACCGAGGGCTGCGTCCTCGCCAGCTCTATTGCCGACGCGGTGGGCAAGATCCCGCCGAAGGGCAACGTGCTCGCCACCACCGGGAGCAAGGAAATCGGCCTCTATGCTGCGATGGAGGGCGTTGGAGAGCGTCTGTACGCGCGCGTGCTCAACGTCGAATCGTCTGTTGAGGCGTGCCGTGCGGCGGGCATCCCCGATGAGCACATCATCGCCAAGCGCGGGCCCTTCTCGGTTGAGGAGAACATCGAATGCATCGACGAGCATCGCATCGAGGTGCTCGTGACCAAGGACGGCGGCAACGCCGGAGGATACCCCGAGAAGCTCGAGGCGGCGCGTGCCCGCGGCGTGACGATGATCGTCATCGAACGCCCTGAAGAGGAGACGGGCATCGAGAAGGACGAGGCGCTGCAGATGATACTCGAAGGAAGGTTTTCGCTATGAGGATCTCTCTTGTTGGAATCGGAATGGGCAGTGCGGGCACTGTTACCGCGCAGGCGTGCGAGGCGATCGAGGGCGCAGACGTCCTTATCGGAGCCGGGCGCATGCTCCAAGCAGCTCTCGAACTTGCAAGCAACCCCGAAGGCAAGAAGCTCGTCGACGCGATATCCCCCGGCGATATTGCAAGCGCTATCGAAGCGCTGGACGACGATACCCGCGTTGGCATCATCTGCTCGGGAGACACGGGCTTCTACAGCCTCGCGCAGACGATTCGCAAGGCCCTCGGAGCGCTGAGTCCCAAGCCCGAGATCGAGCTAATCCCCGGCATCACCACGGTTCAATGCATGGCCGCCAAACTCGGCCGCCCATGGCAGGGCGTCAAGCTCGCGAGCGCGCACGGCCGCAGCTGCAACTTCCTCGGAACGGTGTTGGCCAACGGCGAGTCGTTCTTCCTCACCGGCGGGAGCGCAACGCCGGCGACGATGATCGCCGAGCTCGTCGAGAGCGGGCTTGGCGAGCTGCAGGTTGCGGTTGGAGAGAGGCTCTCCTATGCCGACGAGCGCATCCTCTGCGGCAAGGCCTCCGAACTGCTCGACGAGGAGTTCGACAGCCTCGCGGCGATCTGGATCACCCGCGGCGAGCTTGCCGACGAGGAGGTCGCGCCCTTCATCGGCTTCAGCGGAATCCCCGACGAGCTCTTCACGCGCGGCAAGGCCCCGATGACCAAGCAGGAGGTCAGGGCGCTCGTCACCTCCAAGCTGCGCCCGCAGCGCGGCGAGACGGTCTTCGACGTCGGCGCGGGCACAGGCTCCGTGGCCATCGAGACGGCCGGACTCAATCCGTTCGCGCACATCTTCGCAATTGAGAAGGAGCCCGAGGCCTGCGAGCTCATCGAAGTCAACCGCAGGCGTTTCGGCACCTTCAACGTGCAGGTGGTCGAGGGGCGCGCACCCGAGGCCTTCGAGGGCCTGCCGGCTCCCGATGCCGCATTCATCGGCGGCAGCACAGGCGACTTCGGAGCCATCATCGACAGGCTGCTCGAGCTCAACCCGAGCGTGCGCATCGTCGCCACCGCGGTGACGATGGAGACGGTCTCCCAAGCCACCGATGCCTTTGGCAAGCTGACAGAGCAAGGCAAAGTCGCCAACTTCAGCGCAACGCAGGTCGGCGTCACGCGCACGAGGCAGGCTGGACGCTACCATCTGCTCTCCCCCGAGAGTCCGATATACATCTTCGAGGCGCAGGGCGCAGGTGAGCGCGCATGAGCGGTACGGCAAGAAGCGCCGCTATCCCGCGCATCCTTATCTCGGCGGGCGCCAGCGGATCCGGCAAGACGACGATAACCTCCGGGCTATTGCGGTGCCTTTCGAACAAGGGCATCGCGACCATCGCATACAAGTGCGGGCCCGATTACATCGACCCGATGTTCCACAAGACGGTCCTCGGCATCCCCTGCCGCAACCTCGACCTCTTCTTCTCGAGCGAGGGCGAGGTGCGCACGCTGATGGCCGAAAGCTCCAGCGGCTACGGCGTGGCCGTGGTCGAGGGCGTCATGGGCTTTTACGACGGCCTAGGCGGATCGAGCGCGCAGGCCTCGGCCTACCACGTGGCGCGCACGACCGGTACCCCTGTCATCCTGGTAGTCGACGGGCGCGGAGTCTCGCTGACGCTGGCCGCGACGATCAAGGGGCTCATCGACTTCCGCGAGGGCAGCAACATCGCAGCGGTCATCATCAACCGCTGTTCCAAGGCGCTCTTCGAGCACCTCAAGCCGATCATCGAGAGCGAGTGTGGCATCAAGGCGCTCGGATACGTCGAGAACAGCCCCGAGATGGCGCTCGAGAGCCGGCATCTCGGCCTCGTCACCGCAGGCGAGATCGATGACCTGCAGGCGCGCATCGATGCGATGGCGAGCCGCCTCGAAGCCTCTATCGACTTCGATGCGCTCCTCGAGATCGCCAGCAGCGCAGAGCCGATCGACTTCGAGCCCTCGAACGTGGAGCCGTTGGCAACGCCGGAGGGGGCACCGTGCATTGCAGTCGCGCAAGACGACGCCTTCTGCTTCTACTACGAGGAGAGCCTCGAGCATCTGCGCAGGCTAGGGGCCAGAATCGTCCCATTCTCCCCCATCGCGGACAACAAGCTTCCCGCCGAGGCTGACGCGCTCTACATCGGCGGCGGCTACCCCGAGCTGCACGCCGAGGAGCTCTCCAACAACTTGACGATGCTCGAGTCAATCAGGCGCGTGCACAGAGACGGCATGCCGATCTTCGCCGAATGCGGGGGCTTCATGTACCTCAAGGAGCGCATGGCCGACCTCGACGGACGCGAATTCGAGATGGTCGGGATCCTCAGCGGAGGGGCGCACTACACAGGCAAGCTCACGCGCTTCGGCTACGTCGACCTCGAGGCGAAGGCCGATGGCCTCGGCATCGCCAAGGGTTGCCGCATGAGGGCGCATGAGTTCCACTACTACGACAGCGACGACAACGGCAGTGCGATGCATGCCTCCAAGAAGCACTCCAAGCGCAACTGGGACTGCTGCATAGCAGAGGAGAGGCTGTTCGCGGGCTTTCCGCACCTCTACCTGCCGGCGTGCGACGAGTTCGCGCGCGGGTTCGTGGACGCCGCGATCGAATTCAGGGCGAAGCGGTTAGGATAGGCCGAGCGCAGACGCAAGCACCAAAAGGACAAGGAGACGAATGGGCAAGGCATTGATGATACAGGGGACCACCTCGAACGCGGGCAAGAGCCTGACCGTTGCGGCAATCTGCCGCATCCTGGCGCAGGACGGCTACAGCGTCGCCCCCTTCAAGAGCCAGAACATGGCGCTCAACAGCTTCATCACGCATGAGGGCCTCGAAATGGGCCGAGCGCAGGTGATGCAGGCCGAGGCGGCGGGCATCGAGCCGCTCGTTGCGATGAACCCCATCCTGCTCAAGCCAACCGGCGACACGGGCAGCCAGATCATCGTCAACGGCGAGGTCACGGGGAACATGAGCGCAACCGACTACTTCGACTTCAGGCACACGCTGCGTCCGAAGGTCATGGAGGCGTTCGATTCGCTGGCCAGCACTCACGACTTCGTCATCATCGAGGGCGCGGGGTCGCCGGCGGAAATCAACCTCAAGAAGGACGACATCGTCAACATGGGCATGGCGAAGATGGCCAAGGCTCCCGTGCTGATCGTCGGCGACATCGATCGAGGCGGAGTATTCGCGAGCCTCTACGGCACGGTCGCGTTGCTCGACGATGACGAGCGCGCGCTCGTGAAGGGCACGATCATCAACAAGTTCCGCGGCGACAAGACGCTGCTCGACCCCGGACTCGTCATGCTCGAGGATCTCACCGGGGTACCGTGCCTCGGAGTCATCCCCTACATGCATCTGGACATCGACGACGAGGATTCCCTCTCCGACCGCATCGCCGGCGGCAGGGTCGGAGATGGCCCGATCGACATCGCGGTCGTGCGCCTCTCGCACCTGTCGAACTTCACCGACACCAACCCGCTGTCGCGCTATCGCCAACTCTCTGTGCGCTATGTCGACAAGCCAGAGGACCTGCGCAGCCCCGACCTAATCATCCTGCCGGGCACGAAGAACACCATGGACGACATGGACTGGCTCGTCTCGCGCGGGCTGGACGTGGCGATTCGCCGCAGGGCTGCGGAGGGCGCGCTCATCCTCGGAATCTGCGGAGGTTACCAGCTGCTGGGAGAACGCCTCGACGACCCCGAAGGCGTCGAGCACGGCGGCTCGATGGCAGGCCTCGGCCTCCTTCCGATGCGCACGGTCTTCACCTCCGACAAGCGTCGCACGCGCGTCGACGCGGTCACCGGGGAATTCACCGGCGAATTCGCGCAGCTTTCGGGCAAGACGCTCACCGGCTACGAGATCCACATGGGTGCAACCGTGCCCGTCAGCGGAGAGTGGGCAGAGGGCGCGAGGCCCTTCGCGACGCTGACCGACGACAACGGCAACACCATGAACGACGGCTGCGTCTGCGGCAACGTCATCGGCAGCTACTGCCACGGAATGTTCGAGGACGGCAGCTTCGGACAGGCGCTCATCGGAATGCTCTGCCAACGCAAGGGCATAGCGGCGAGCGACTTCCCCACCGAGACATTCAGACGCTACAAGGACAGGCAGTACGACGAGCTCGCCGCAACGGTGCGCGAGAGCATCGACATGGAGTTGCTTATGAGGATCATCGAGGAGGGAGTGCGATGAGCGAGAGGGGTCTCGTGCACCTCTACTACGGGGACGGCAAGGGCAAGACGACCGCGGCGATGGGCTTGGCGGCAAGGGCAGCAGGCAGCGGAAAGCGCGTGGTGATCGCGGAGTTCCTCAAGGGCGACCGCTCCTGCGAGCTGGCGACGCTCGGGCTCAGCGACAACGTCACCATCATGAAGGCCGACTGCCCCATCAAGTTCTCCTTCAGAATGACCGACGAGGAGAAGGAGCGCACCCGGCTCGCGAACGACGAGCTGCTCGCCCGCCTCGCGCAATGCGATTGCGACCTCATCGTTGCCGACGAGGCCATCAACCCCTACAGGCTCGACCTCATCGACCGCCAAGCGCTCAAGGACTTCGTCGTAAACAAGCCCGAGAGCATAGAGCTCGTGCTCACCGGGCGCCAACCGGAGGATTTCTTCATCGAGCACGCAGACTACGCGACGGAGATGATGTGCCGCAAGCATCCATACCGAGAGCAGGGAATCAAAGCAAGAAGGGGTATCGAATTCTGATGGCAACTATCGAACAGGTCCTTCCAAACGAGATCGAGAAGCGCAGCATGCAGATCATCGGCGAGGAGCTCGCCGAGATGGGCATCGAGCTCGACCCGCGCAACGAGGCGGTCATAAAGCGCGTAATCCACACCTCCGCCGATTTCGACTACGCCACCAACCTCGCCTTCTCCGAGGGCGCGGTGGATGCGGGCGTAGCGGCGCTCAAACGCGGAGCCACCATCGTCACCGACACCAAGATGGCTTGGTCGGGAATCAGCAAGCCCGCGTTGGCTAAGCTCGGCGCCGACGCGCAGTGCTACATGAGCGACCCCGACATCGCGCAAGCCGCCAAGGACAACGGCACGACCCGCGCCGTGGCCTGCATGAACAAGGCCGCAAGGCTCGAAGGCGACGTCA
This sequence comes from Coriobacteriales bacterium, assembly GCA_017515355.1. Lineage (GTDB taxonomy): Bacteria > Actinomycetota > Coriobacteriia > Coriobacteriales > CADBOM01 > RGIG5709. The sequence continues at coordinate 216 of JAFWGD010000179.1, read as the reverse complement.
TCATCGCTGTAGGCAATGCGCCAACCGCGCTCATCGAGCTGGACAAGCTGATCAAAGATGGTAGAATCTCCCCCGCTCTGGTTATCGGCGTGCCGGTCGGCTTCGTCAACGTGGTTGCCAGCAAGGAGATCATCATGGAATCCGGCGTGCCCTACATCGTCGCGAGGGGACGCAAAGGAGGAAGCAACATCGCCGCGGCGATCTGCAACGCCATGC
>JAFWGD010000178.1 GCA_017515355.1 Coriobacteriales bacterium | reverse complement strand
CTATGGCATCACCAAGGCCGGGCTCGACAGCTTCGTCAAGTCGCTGTGCATGGCGTACGGCCAGTACAACATCCGCGCGAACACGATCCGCCCGGGCGTCATCACCACCGAGCTCTCCCCCAAGGACGGCTACATGGAGAGGATGCAGCTGCCTTTCATCCCGATGCACCGCCCCGACACCGTGGAGGAGATCGCGCAAGCTTACCTCTTCCTCGCCAGCGACCTCTGCCCCTACATCAACGGCGTCGACCTGCTCTGCGACGGCGGCGTGAATTGCGGCATCCTCTTCCCCACCCCGGAGGGCTACGACGACGAGGGGAAGCTGCTGTAGGAGATAGCGAGGGTGACGCGCATCGTCGCCTTGCCAACGAAAGGACCATCTGCAATGGCGCAAATCGAGCAATACAAATGCGACTTCATCGACTTCATGCTTGAGAGCAAGGTGCTGAAATTCGGAGACTTCACGCTCAAAAGCGGCCGCAAAAGCCCGTTTTTCATGAATGCGGGCGCATACACCACGGGCAGCCAGCTCCACAGGCTCGGGCTTGCCTACGCCACGGCGATCAAGGAGCGCTTCGGGCTCGACTTCGATGTGATCTTCGGCCCGGCATACAAGGGCATCCCACTCTCGGTTATCGCCGCGATGGGCATCTCCGAGCTCTACGGCGTCGACGTGAGCTACTGCAGCAACCGGAAGGAGGCCAAGGACCATGGCGAGGGCGGCTCGCTGCTCGGCGCATCGATCGGAGACGGCACTCGCGTGCTGATCGTCGAGGATGTCACCACCTCCGGCAAGAGCATCGAGGAGACCTACCCGCTGATCGCTGCACAAGGCAACGTCGAGATCGTCGGCCTGATGGTTTCGCTCAACCGCGAGGAGGTCGGCCCGAGCGGCACCTGCACCGCACTCGACGAGATCAGCCGGCGCTATGGCTTCCCCACTACGGCCATCGTCTCGATGAGCGAGGTGGTGGAGCATCTGCGCAGCTGCACCGATGCCGATGGCAAGCCTGCACTCGACGACGAACAGCTCGCGGCAATCGACGCGTACTACGAGCTCTACGGGGTCAAGCAGGCGTAGCCGCACAAAACGCGACAACCCCCTCTAGGAGGCACATTGCTCACCATCCTGCTCGCAATCATCGGAATCATTTGCGGAGTATACTGCTTCTTCATCCTCAGCGTAGGCTCGGGAACTGGCTTCTATGCGGTGTGGTTCATCATCGCCGGCATCTTCTTCCTGGTAGCCGCAGGCGTGCACTTCGACTTCTTCAAGCATCTGTCGCGCGCGATCAAGATCGTCCTGCTCGCCTTCGTCATCATCATCGCGGGCACCTTCACGGTGGAAGGCGGCTTCATCGCGAGCAAGTTCAGCGAAGCGGGCAAGCAGGGACTCGACTACATCATCGTCCTCGGGGCGCAGGTCAAGGAGAGCGGACCGAGCGTCGTGCTGCAATACAGGCTCGATGAGGCGGCGAGGTACCTCAGGGAGAACCCGGAGACCATCTGCATCGTTTCTGGCGGTCAAGGGCCCAACGAGCCCTATACCGAAGGTTCGGTCATGTACAGTTTCCTGGTGAAGCGCGGCATCGACCCCAGCAGGATCATCGTGGAGGACAAGGCGCGCACCACGCGCGAGAACATCGAATTCAGCATGGAACTGATGGATTCTCCAGACAGCTCGGTAGGCATCGTGACGAACAACTTCCACGTATTCCGCGGGGTGAGGATCGCCAAGAAGCTGGGGCTGACGAACGTCTGCGGAATCGCCGCCAAATCGCGGCCGATCTACCTGCCGAACAACGTGCTGCGCGAATTCTTCGGAATCACGAAGAACCTGATACAAGGCTATCTGTAACGGATTGCCAGAAGGCGCAGGACTGAAGGCCTACCCTTCCTTCAGCTCTTTCCCAAGCTCAGCGGCCAGAATCGGCAGAAGCTCCGCGAAGGTCTCGTCTATCTCGTCGTAGTCATACGTGAACCTGAGGGCGAAATGCTTTCCGCCCAGTCTTTCGGCGAGCATGTCTCCGCCCGGAGCGGCATCAGGATAATAT
>JAFWGD010000177.1 GCA_017515355.1 Coriobacteriales bacterium | reverse complement strand
CCGCGAAGATGCCGGAGACCACGACGCCGGTGACGACCGCAGGGAGGATCATCTTGGAGAGGACGACGAAGATCGTCTCGGCGCTGGATGCGGTGAGCAGCGTCGTCGGGATGATGGCGCGTCCGATGAGGCCGATCAGGACCGCAGCGGCCAAGGAGATGATGACCCAGACGACCGCGATGCGGCGGGACCTCTTGATGCTCTCGGGCTTCTCGATGCCCATGAAGCGGACGAGAACCTGCGGGACTCCGAAGTATCCGAGACCCCAGGACATCGTGGAGATGATGGTGATGAAGCCGTAGCTCGCGGGCTCGCCGAAGAGCGGCGCGCCGTTTTGCACGACCTGGGTCACGCCATCGGCTCCCAACACTGGCGTTGCCATCGATGTAGCGGAGAGGAATCCGGGGATGTCCTTCAAGAACGCGACGGTGTTCTCGATGCCACCGGCAGCGGTGATCGAGCCGATGAAGATCACGAGTATCGCGATGATCATGATCATGCCCTGGATCAGGTCGGTGGTGCAGACGGAGAGGTATCCGCCGGCGAAGGTGTAGATGAAGACGAGCAGCGCGCCGATGATCATCATCGTTGCGTAGTCCATATCGAAGAGCGAGGCGAAGAGCTTGCCGCAGGTGGCGAAGCAACTGCCGACGTAGACGCAGAAGAAGAGGAGGATGACGAGGGCCGCGATGGTCTTGATGACGCCCTTCTTGTCGCCGAAACGGTTCGAGACGAAGCTCGGGATCGTAATCGCGTTATTCGCCTTCTGCGAATACTTGCGCAGCCTCTTGGCTACGAAGAGCCAGTTGAGGTAGGTTCCGATTGCGAGGCCGATGGCCGTCCACATCGCATCCGACGCGCCGCAGAAGTAGGCAACGCCCGGCAAGCCCATCAGCAGCCAGCCGCTCATGTCCGACGCCTCTGCCGAGAGCGCGGTTGCCCAGACGCCAATCTTGCGCCCTCCGAGGAAATAGTTCTCGGAAGACTCGTTCGAACGCCTGGCGAAGTAGAATCCGACGATCAGGATCACGACGATGTAAATGCCCATCACGGCAAGCGTGATCATATCTCCATGACTCATGATTCCTCCCAAGATCGAGCAAATATCGATGAAAATCAATAAAGATGTAGCAGCTATTCTATTGGATGAATGAGATTCTGTCCCGATTTACTGGAAATACGGCCTGTATAAGTCGGTATGGCTCTTAGGATTGTCGGGAAATAGAAGTGCATAAAGCTCGATGAAATAATCATCGGTCATCGATGCGATGTAATCGACCACTATGTCATCGTGCGATTCCTGCGCATATCTGGGGTTGCGTGTCGACATGAACCAGGCGTTCATATGCTCTGTGAAGATCGGCGATTCCTCGCGTCCGGCATCGAGATCTTCGAGCAGCTTGTGGTAGAGCTCGCGCATCATCGGGAAGACGAATCGGCGCAGCTTGCCCTCGCCCTCCTGGTCATACATGTAGATGGTCTCGTTGTTCAAAGCCTTGAGTCTGCGGATCTCGTCGGAGACCTCGACATCCATCGCGATGCGGTCGCGCCCGATGCTGTTCTTGATGATGTTGAAGGTCGCGTTCTGGATCAGCATGCTGTTGTTGGAGCCCAGGAAGCTGTCGAGGTAGTAATCGCCCTTCGAGATGATTCCCACGTTGAGCGCGTCCTGACGGTCCTTGCCGAGGTAGGCGAGGATGTCGCAGATGCGCACCACGCAGCCTTCGAGCGTGCTCGGGCGCAAAAACGAGCTGCGGCCGTTTTCGATGTAGCACGACTCCATGAGCTCGTCGAGCGCGTCGAAGCCATCGCAGGGCGAGGTGGTGTATTCCGCGAAGTTGTTCTCGCCGCAGTGGCAGAGGATTCCGTTGTATGTCTGCAACGAGAGGTTGCAGGGGGAGACGGTGCGCAGCGCGCGCACGCTGTGGACGTTGTGGTTGAAATAGCGCCCGGTGCGCTCATGGTAGATCTCGCTGAGGAAGTGCTCGCCGGCGTGGCCGAAGGGGGTGTGCCCCGCATCGTGACCGAGCGCGATAGCCTCGATGAGCGCCCCGTTGAGCCGCAGCGCCTCGCCGATCTTGCGCGCGGTTTGCGCGACGAGCTGCACATGGAAGCCGCGACGCGAGATGTCGTCGTCGCGGAAAAGCGAGAATACCTGCGTCTTATCGTTTCCCCTGTTGAAGAAGGGGTTGTTGATGGTGCGGTCGACATCGGCCCTGAAGGACGGGCGGATGAACTCGAGGCCATCCGCGGCAACCTTGGATGGCTGCTCGTAGATGGCCTCTTCGTCTCTTGTGGCGAAGGTGGACAGGCGCGACTGCTTGGCTCGGTAGTTCGACTCGATGAAGTCGATCTGGTCTTGGCTCAGCGTGAAGAAAGCCTCCTTGGCCTCCTGCTGCCTAGCCCTCTTGCCGTTGTCTGCCATGCGCCCCGATCCCTGCGCTTCCTAGAATGCCGCGATGAGCTCCTCGTTGGTGTAGGCGTCAGCGCCGTAGCACTCCTTGAGGTATGCGAGTCCGCCCTCGTACTGCTCCGGGGTGAAGGAGTTCAGGCACTCCTTGGCTGCGACGACGTCATAGCCGAGGCAATACGCGTCTGCCGAGGTGTGGCGGCAGCACATATGGCAATGCAGGCCGGTGATGACGACGGTCTCGACTCCGAGCTCGCGAAGGAGGATATCGAGGTTGGTCTGGAAGAAGCCGGAATAGCGGCGCTTCGGGACGACGTAGTCGGTTTCGCAGAGGCCAAGCTCGGGGATGACCTCGGCGCCAGGGGTTCCGACGATTGCGTGGTCGCCCCAGAGGGCCAGCTCGCGGTCGATGTCCTTGATGTGCGCGTCATTGCAGAAGATGACCGGAACGCCCTTCTCGCGTGCTGCCGCGAGAAGCTGTGCGGTGGGCTCGACGATGGCGGTTGCGAAGGGGCCGCCGAGCGGTCCGGTCACGAAGTCGTTGAGCATGTCCACTACGAGGATCGCTGGTTTCTTAAGCTCCATGGTTTTCTCCTTCTCTCATTGCTTTCGATTCGGTTGATTCGTTCCAGTAACAATTCTAATGCGTTTTGCCTATTTGTCTTCGAGTTGGACCTCAGTTTCCGCCATTTGTCCGATTACAAGCTCGTAGGGGATGAATACCTGGCCGCAATTCGGGCACGCGTCGACATCGTTGGAGAACGAGACGCCCATGTACTCGAAGTTGGAGGAGATCTTCTCGAGAGGCACGTTGCACTTGCAGCAGATCAGCTCTCGCTCAGGGATTGGGACACCCACTGCTTCCCCTCCTTGATGTGCATGCGGTGGCAGTATGCGTCGAGGATCTTCCATGCGCTGCCTTGCGGCCTGTACTTGACCCAATAGGTCATGAACCCGATCTGCAGATGGCCGATGAAGCAATCCTCTTCGGGGTAGTAGAGCTTTTGGTTGTGAGCCTCGCAGTGCGCAAGCGTTTGCGCGATGTCGCTGACGTAGATCCAGCGGTCGCTGATCGTTTTGGCAAGGTCGTCGTCGATGATCAGCTCGAGATCTCCGGCTTGGGGCTTGGGGGCGGGGGTCTCGCGACCCCAGACGCTCGCCTCAAGCTCGCGTTTGGTGGCGAAGCGGTTCTCCCGGCGCTGGGTGAGCATGGGAGGCGCTGCGGTGGAGGGGTTGAGGCCCAGCGCGATGTCGAGGACGTGTGCGCAGTCTCCGCAGCTTGCCTGCAGCGTGTTGCGGCAGTTCGTGCAGTAGGTGACGATCGTGCGGCCCTCTCCCATCCTCTCGACGGCGCGCTTCGCCACGTTGTTCGCCATCTTCTCGTTGGCGAGCTGGTATTGGCCGCCCCAGCCGCAGCATGCGGCCTCTCCGAGCGCGTCGTTCTCGCACGCTACGCGCAACCCAGCCTTCTCTACGAGCCTTCTCGCGCCCTCGCGCGTCGCGCTGTCGAGCCTGGTGGAGCAGGGGTGGAAGAGGCTGACCTCCTCACCGGATGCGATGGTCTTGCCGAGGCCGGCTTCGACGACTTCCGCGAACTCGGGCAGCTCGTAGAGAGAGACGACTTGCGCCTCGGGGATCGCCTCGCCCAACTGGAAGATGCAGCTGGTGCATGCGCAGATCAGCTTGGGCCTGCCAAGAGACTCCCATTCCTCGCGCAGCCTGCGCTGATGGGCCGACCTGCCCGCCACGTTGCCCGCCCAATACTCTGGCGCTCCGCAGCAGGTGAGCATCAGCGAGGTGCCGGGGAGCGCCTTGCGCAGCAGCTCGTAGGTCTTGGTGACGTAGCGAGGGTCGGAAGCGCCGAGCTGGCAGCCAGGGAAGAACGCGAACTCGCCGGGCTCGCTGCAGGGGCTGTCGATGAGCTGCGCGGCCTTCGAGGTGGCCTCGGCCATGTCGCGCAGCCAGAACTCGGAGTAGGCCATCGGCATCGTGCCCTCCTCGAACATCTGGGATCGGGCATCCTCGAAGACGGCGCGCACGTCGACTCCGTAGGGGCAGATGTCCTTGCAGATGCCGCAGAAATCGCAGCTGGCGACCATGCGCGTTGCCAGGCGCGTGTTGGAGGCGGGGGCAACCGTGCTGCGCACCGTCTCGGCCATGCGATCTGGGTACTTGCTGAACTCGGGGATCAGCGGGCATTGCTTCATGCAGATGTCGCAGTCGCACAGGAGGCATCGCTGAGCCTCGGCGAGGGCTTCCTCCATCGTGTACGCATCGCCCGCGGGCTCGATGCGCGGAGTCTCGACGAGAAGCGCCGGGTCGGGCTTGTTCGACTTCTCGCGCGGAGGGAACATAAGGTCGAGGGTGCTGCCGGTGTTGATGTACATCTCCATCATGTTGGCGGCCTCGTTGCCGTGTCTGACCGCCTCGGCAGGCGTGGAACCTATCAGCGAGCCGCCGAAGAAGACGTTTCCGTTGACCATGAGAGGGGAGCGCTTGATGGCGCCCTCTAGCAGGCCGAAGTCCTCGCCGCCCGCGCCGGTGGCCACGTAGATCGTCTGCGCATCGATTTCGCGCAGCTCCTCGAGCGTGGAAATGGGAGTCGAGAGCCTGAGCTCATAGCTCCTATGCTTGAACTGGTGCTCTATCTCGGAGAGGTAGGTCTCCTTGTCGAGCAGCTGGGCGAGCGATCCGCCGACCTCGTCGCTTGCCTCGAAGAGCGTCACGTTGTACTTGCGCTCGGCCAGCCTGATGGCGCACGCCAAGCCGCTCAGCCCCGCTCCTATGACGGCGATGCGATGCTCCTTGGCTGGGACGTTGAGCTTGATGGGGTCGGTGCGCTTGGCGTTGTCGATGATCGCGCGCTCGATCCCGCGCAGATTGAGAGGCGCGTCGGTCGAGTTGCGCTCGCAGACGCGCTCGCACGGAGCGTCGCAGATGTTGCAGATGATCTTGGGAAAGATGACAGCGTCGCGCAGCAGGCGATAGGCCGAATCGACCTTGCCGCGCTTGAAGCGCGCCATCAGCGTCTTGATGTCGAGGTTGAAGGGGCAGTGCGCAGAGCACGCCGGCGGCTGGCCATGCGTGCAATCCGCAAGCATCTTGGCATAGTCCTTCATGCGCACCCTCGCTGTTCGCCGGCATTTCCTTCAGCTTTCGATTATACAGCCGAAAAAGAGCTCCCCTGCCTGCGCCTTGGGGAGCTCCTCTCGCTTGGGGTATGTGCGGCGACGCTACATCTGCAGCATCGGGCTTCCCATGAGAGCCACGGGGTTCTCGACGATCTCCTCGACCTCGTCCCAGAACTCGGAGCCCATGTAGTACTCCTCGGGCTCGGGGCATGGCTCGCCAGCGGCGATTGCGTCGAGGCCTGCCTTGACCTTGTCGGGCGTTGCGGGAATCTCGTGGATCCTCACGCCGCACGCGTCGTCGATCGCGTTGAGGACGGCGACGTGGTCGGAGGACTGGAACATCTCGGAGCAGCCCGAGGAGCCGAACTCCGCGTTGCTGCGCTCGTTGTTGCAGAACATGATCTCGATGTCATCGGGGATCATCTCGCAGTCGGGGATGCCTGCGCCGATCATGTTGCCATGCTTCTTCACGTCGGAGTAGTCCTCTGAAAGCGCGAAGCCGATCGAGTGCGAGATTCCGCCGAAGCCCTGGCCAAGCACCGAGTTGAGGTTGCCGACCCTGCCGATGTCGCAGATCGCCTTCATGCTGAGGACCTTGACCTTGCCCGTTGCCGTATCGACCTCGACCTCGGCCAGGTAGATGGCGTACATGTAGGTGGGAATCGGCGATCCGTTGCCGTCGTTCGGGTCGAGCTCGACGAGCCCGTCGATGTGGGCTCCGTTGATCCAAGTGCCCTCGTATGCGGTGTCGATGCCCTCGGCGACGCACTCGTCATAGGTGCGGAACGTGCCGTCGTCCTTCTTGAGGGCCTTCATCATGTCATTGGCTGCGAGCACGACCACATGCGAGTTCATCATGTGCGAGCGCGAGCCGGCTGCAGGGCCGGAGTCGGGGCAGAACTTCGTGTCGTTGGTGCGGATGATGACCTGATCGGGGGTGATGCCCATATCCTTGAGCGCTTGCGCTACGACGAGCTGGTTGCCCGCATCGGCGCCCTGGCCCATCTCCTCCCAGGTGTTGTAGACCTCGACCTTGCCATCGGGGCGCAGTTCGAGGCGGGCGCCCGCCATGTCTCCGCCACCGGTGGTGCAGTTGTATCCTCCGAGAGCCAGTCCCACGCCGCGACGTTTCTCCGGCGTGCTCTCGGCCTCGGCGCGAGCCTTTGCCTCCTTGTAGAAGGGCTCGATGCGTTCGAGCAGCTCGGGGGAGCTGATCTCGAAGTAGGGGTAGTTCGTCGTCATGAGGTCGCCGTTGTGAGCGACGTTGATCTTGCGGAATTCGAGCGGGTCGATGCCCACCTTGCGAGCGAGCATGTCGACGATCGCCTCGCCGCAGGAGTACGCCTGCGGGGAGCCGAAGCCGCGGTAGGTGGTGCAGAACGCGTGGTTCGTGGTGGCTCCGCGCACGAGTCCGGTGATGTTGGGAATTGCGTAATGGAAGCCGTTGAACAGGGCGAAGCGCTGGAGGATGCTGGTGAGAACCATCGGGTAGGCTCCACCATCGACGCCGAAGTCGTACTTGAACGCGGTGATCTTGCCGTTCTCATCGCAAGCCATGGTCGCGTTGCTGTAGCTGGCCGCGCGCTTGCCGCTGAAGTGCTGGAACTCCTCCCAGCTCAGGGAGAGCGAGATAGGACGTCCGTCGAGGGCCAGCGATGCCACCGCCGCAAGGGCGAATCCGTTGAGGCCCATGCCCCAGCCGAAGGTGCCGCCGGTTGGGTTCAGGACGACGCGGATCTTGTCAGGGGGCAGGCCGATAGCCTGCGAGATCGCGAACTTGACCAGGTAGACGGCCTGCGCCTTGCAATGGATCGTCAGCAGCCCGTCCGCATCGACGTAGGCCTGCATGACATCGCCTTCGATCGACATATGCGGCTCGCGCGAGGTGGAGAAGCTGCTTGTGATGGAATAGGCGGAATCGTCGATGATCTCATCGATGTTCTCGAAGTCGCCCTTGAAGACCGGTTGCACGATGAACTGGTTGGCATCGCCAGGATGGATGTCCATCGCACCGGGAGCGACGGCCTCGACGTAGTTGTGGTACTCGGGGAGCTGCTCGAGCTCGACGACGACCTTTGCGGCAGCGGCACGGGCATGCTCCGGGGAGTCGGCCGCGACCATCGCTACGACGTCGCCGTAGCGGTAGATCGTCTCGCCGCAGAGGACGGGAGCGTTCAGGAACTTCTGCTTGTCGCGGGGATGGCGTGCGGGCATGCCGAGGTTGTTGGTGCCCTTGACATCGTCGGCCGTAATCGCCCTGATGAATCCGGGCATCTTCTCGGCTTCGGAGAAGTCGATCGAGAGGACCTTGGCGTGGAAGGCCTTGCGCGGCTGGACTATCGCGATGTAGATGGTCTCGTCTGGCATCTTAAGCGCGATGTCGTCGCCGTAATCGCAAAGGCCGGTGACCTTGGCCAGCGCATCGGGCCTCGGAAGGGCGGTTCCGTAGAACTCGCCATCCTCGGGCATCTTGTAGGTGATGTCGTCCATCGTCTTCTCGCCGCGCATGACCGCCGCGGCCTCCATGACAGCATCGACGATCTGCTTATAGCCTGTGCAACGGCAGATGTTGCGGTGCTTCTTGAACCAGGCGCGCACCTCCTCGCGCGTGGGCGAGGGGTTCTCGAGCAGCAGCTGGTAGGCCGACACGATGAAGCCGGGGGTGCAGAATCCGCACTGGACCGCGCCGCAGAAGATCCAGGCCTGCTGCAGCGGATGCAGGTGCTGGGGGCTTCCGATGCCCTCGATGGTGGTGATCTCGCTGTACTCCGGCACCGCCTTGAGCTTGCGGGTGCAGGAGCGGATCACCTTGCCGTTGAGGATGACCGAGCAGGAGCCGCACATTCCCGTGCCGCAACCCACCTTGACGCCGGTCAGGCCCAGGCGGCGCAGCGCCGTAGCCAGGGTGTCCTTCTCGAGGTCGACGATCATCATTCGGTCAACGCCGTTGACCTTTAGCCAATATCTGTTGATTTGCATGTTTCTTCTCCCAAAAAAAGCGACGCTATG
>JAFWGD010000176.1 GCA_017515355.1 Coriobacteriales bacterium | reverse complement strand
TTTCAGGTAACGTCGACTCCGCATCCAGCTCCAAGAAGAGCCGCCCGTTCAGATGCAGCGGACACTGCGGCTCGTGCGGCGCATGCGCTGGCAGGCAGAGGGCCAGGCGCACCAGCTCCAAGAGCGCAACCACGGGCACCAGGTGGTCTACAGGCGATGGATTCGGCTTCGGTGGCGCACCCGTCTCCAGCAAGGCCATCCGCCTCTCCAAGCAAACCGAGATCGAGCGCTATGAATACAAGGAGTGCTTCGTTCCCGCAGGTCAGAGCACGCAGATGATCATCGGAGCCACCCCCGAGTCCGACTACCACATCCTGCGCCTCTCCAACTCGCTCTACAGCACCTTCGGTCTGCGGCGCGTCTTCTTCTCGGCCTACATGCCCATCAACGAGTCTTCCATCCTGCCAGACAAGGGCACCTACACCCCGCTCGATCGCGAGCATAGGCTCTACCAGGCCGACTGGCTGATGCGCTTCTACAACTTCGGCTTCGATGAGATCATAAGCGAGAGCAATCCGTTCCTCGACACGCGCATCGACCCTAAGGCCAACTGGGCGCTCAACAACATCCATCTATTCCCCATCGAGATCAACACCGCGCCCTACTGGATGCTGATGCGCATACCGGGCCTGGGCGTCACGGGAGCGCAGAAGGTCGTCCGAGCGCGCAAATGCGCCAAGCTCAGCTTCGACAGTCTCAAGCGCATGGGCCTTTCCACCAAGCGCATGAAGTACTTCATCACCTGCAACGGCAAGTACTCCTCTCCAGTGCCCTTCGACGTCGATGCCATCAGAGCGTGCCTGATACTCGATGCAACCCCTGCGGCAAAGCAGAACAGGCGCGGCGGTAAGCGCCAGGTGGAGGGGCAGCTCTCGCTTTTCAACCCCGCAACGCTCGACATGGGATTTTTGGGCGAGGTCGTTGGCGAGGCACACCAAACCAGTGCATTCGAGCCGTTCCAGAGCGGCCAGCTCAAGGCGTTCCAGGAGCAAAGCAAGCTTCTCGGCAGGCTCAAGGCGGAGAAGGAGGCCAAGCATGAGCTCATTTGCGCCTGACAACAGGATCTACGAGTACGACGGTTCGATGGAGGGCCTCTTCACCTGCTTCAGCCTGCTGCTTCAAAGCCGCATCATGCCCTTCGACATCGCCCCGCCCAGCAGGCCGCAGCTCTCGCTCTTCTCGGAGAGCGTGGCCGTGAGCACCGATGTCGAGCGTGCCTACGCGATGGCCAGCGAGATGCGGCGCTTCTTCGGCAACGATGAGTTCGAGAGGCTGCGGATGACCTATTTCAGCAGCGCGGAGGATAAGGAGATGATCGCCTTCCGCTACATCGCGCTTGCATGCGACAAGGGCAAGTTCACCTGGTGCGATCTCACCAACCCAGTGGTTGCCGAATACGAGAAGACGTGGCGCGCGGTATGCAACGAGAGGCACAAGATGCTGCAGTTCGCACGGTTTTCCAAGATGGAGGGCGGGGTCTACTTCGCCAAGATCAACCCAAACGCCAACGTGGTGCCGCTGATAATGCAGCACTTCGCAAAGCGCTTCAACACCCAGGCATTCATGATCTACGACGAGGTTCACAAGCTAGCGGGAATCAGCCAAGGTGGCGAATGGTCGCTCGTCGATGGCAGCAACCTCACCATCCCCGACGTGGCCGAGGACGAGCTTGCATATCAAAGCATGTGGCGCACGTTCTACGATTGCATCTGCAACGAGCAGCGCATAAACCCGCGCGTCAGAATGAACTTCATGCCCAAGAAGTACTGGAGGAACATCCTCGAGGTATCAGACCAGCTGCCTGCCGAGTAGCTAATCCCTCCCGAAGTAGACAGCTTGGCCGTCGTATTCCATGGTGAGACGCTGGGAAGCATTGTCGTAGGTGAGCTCGAAGGCAACCTCGCCATCTGCATGGACCA
>JAFWGD010000175.1 GCA_017515355.1 Coriobacteriales bacterium | reverse complement strand
GTTGCGTTGAATGACTGCTTGAACCTCGGACTCATTCAACTACGATTGCATCCGTTGTCAGCAACAATCGGCACACCTTCGGCTATTCTTTAGCGAGGAAAGCATAAGGAGGAGGAGCATCATGGCAGATTTCGCCCGCAAGCCACAACTCGGATTCGGTTTGATGAGGCTTCCGCATGTCGGAGGCGACATGGAGGCGCCCATCGACATCGAGCTAACAAAGCAGATGGTCGACCTGTTCATGGACGCCGGCTACACCTACTACGATTCGGCCTATGTGTACAGCGGCTCGGAGGAGGCGGCGCGCCAGGCGCTTGTGGAGCGCTATCCGCGCGAGTCGTTCGTGTTCGCCACGAAGATGCCCGCGCATGCGGTAGGCGACTTCGAGCAGATGGAGAAGATCTTCGCCGAGCAGCTCGAGCGCACTGGCCTCGAATACTTCGACTACTACCTGTTCCACGGCATCGACCCAACGAATATCGAGCGTTTCGCCGACAAGGCCGTATGGGATTGGATGATCGCCAAGAAGGAGTCCGGGGCCGTCAAGCACATCGGATTCAGCTTCCACGATCACGCCGCGGTGCTCCAGAGCATTCTCGATGCGCATCCAGAGATCGAGATGGTGCAGATCCAGTGCAACTACGCCGACTGGGACAACCCGGTCGTCGAGGCGCGCCGCTGCTACGAGATCTGCCGTGAGCACGGCAAACTCGTCGTGTTCATGGAGCCGTTGCGAGGCGGTAAGCTCACCAACCTGCCTGAGAGCGTAGCGCAGATCCTTGCGGACTGTCGCCCCGATGCCCCGCAGGCCTCATGGGGCTTGCGCTTCCTCAGCGAGCTTGACGGCGTGCTCGCGATTCTCTCGGGCATGTCGCTACCCGAGCATGTGACCAGCAACGTCGAGATTCTCTCCGGCGCGTTCGGCGCAGAGCTCGACGACGCGGAGCGCTCGGCGCTCGCCAAGGCCGTCGACGCGATCAACGCGATTCCGCACGTGCGCTGCACCGACTGCCGCTACTGCGTGCCAGGCTGCCCGGTGGGTATCCGCATCCCCAAGATCTTCGACGCGATGAACGGGTACCTGGTCTACAACGACCTCGGCTCCGCCAAATTCTCGTACGGCTTCGCTACGCGCGGTCGCGCCAAGGCCTCCGAATGCATCAAGTGCGGCCAGTGCAACGCCATCTGCACGCAGCATATCGATGTCATGGCTGAGCTAGAGCGCGTAGTGGAGATCCTCGAGGATTAGCCGCACTAGCTGGGCTGTTTGCCACATCAGACGCGCATTCGAAATTGAATCACTTCCCATTCACCAGGGCGTAATCGGCTCGTTCACCTCGTCGCAGATGATGCGATACGACTTGTAGCGCCTTGCGGGAATCTCTCCCGCCTCATACGCGCGCCTCACCGCGCAACCAGGCTCGTCGTCATGCTTGCAATCTCTGAACTTGCAGTTCTGCGCAAGCTCGTAGATTTCGGGGAAAGACATGCTCAGGCCCTTGCTCGCACCCGCCAGCGAAAACGCCCTCAGCCCTGGCGAGTCGATCAGAATGCCACCGCCAGGAAGCGCGAGCATCTTGCGCGCGATCGTCGTGTGCCTGCCCTTGCCGTCGACTTCGCGAACCTCGCCAGTGCGCTGCACTTCCTCGCCTAGCAGCGCATTGACAAGCGCGGACTTACCCACGCCCGACTTCCCGAGCATAACCGCGGTGCGCCCGATGCCCACGAATTCGCGGATCTCATCGATCCCCTCGCCCGTCATCGCCGACTCGACGACGATCGGCGTGTCGTCGGCAACGGCGCGCACGCGCTCGATGTCGCGCTCCAAGTCGGCCGCGATGTCGCTCTTCGAGAGGACGATCACCGGGTCGGCATCGCTCTCGTACGCCAGCGTAAGCTCGCGCTCCAAGTGGAAGATGTTGACGCCATTGCGGCTCAGCGGATGAACGACGATGACGACGTCGACGTTCGATGCCAGCGTCTGCATGCCGCTGCGCTTGCTCGAATCGAGCCGCCTCAGCGCATTTCGCCGCGGAAGCACCGAGTAGATGACGGCGTTGTCGTGGTTGGGAGGAAAGCCCGCGACGACCCAGTCGCCCACGCAGGCGAGCTCGTCGGACTCCTTGACTATCGAAATCGCGTGTTCGGCGCGCACGTTGCCGCGCGAGGTGCAGATCAGCGGCAGCGATCTGTCCAGCTGGATCACGCGCGCAAGCTCGGACTCGCAGGGCAGCTCGCCCAGCTCTGCCACGGCATTGCGGTAGGCACTCGTGGTGCCCTCATCTATAGGGAACATCTCGCGCTCGATGTTGCCCGCCATCGCCTACCTCAGCCTCTCGCGCAGGCGCCAGTAGAGCAGGCCAAGGGCCCCGGCGAGAACCAGCAGGCCGGCAGCGATATAAACCTTGTACATGTCGAGCCCATGCGCGACGGGGAAGCCGTTTGAGATGACCTCGACGCTTTGGGCGTGCACGTCCACGTCGCCTTGATGCGACGGGCAGTCGAGGTGGAAGACGCCCACGACCTTGAGCGTGTCACCCTGCGAGCTGTAGCTGCCGCGATGGGTGATCTTGGCAGCATCTGCATCGCTCATGTAAACCGCGATGCTCGCTCCGTCATCGTAGAGCGTGACCCACTTGTATCCGTCTCCCGCATTGACGTCGTTGCCGATGACCTCGCCATCGAATACGACGACGAGTCCATTGAGATGGCTTCCTCCGCTGATCAGGCCCTCGATGGCGATGTTCTCGTCGGCATCGATTACGGTATCCGGATTGGTGGTGTCGAGCGAGGTGTCAGCTGTTCCAGTGCCGCTGAAATCGCCCTTATACTGCTCAGCTGCGCTCTCATCGATCGCACCCGACGGCTCCGCATACGCCAGAAGCCCAGGGAGCGCAACGCACATCGCTGCGAGCAGCAAAGCGATTGCGAGCCTGATTCCACGCCTCCTAGCCATTGGCGTTCACCTTCTTGCTGCGCTTCTGCTCGCGCTTGAACTCTCGCCTATGGTCGCGCTTGTGCTTGCGCCTCGGCGCAACCGTGACGATGATCGAGATGATCAGCGCGAGGACCGTGATGAACTCGAGCCTGCCGAGAATCATCTGGAGAAGGTAGGTGACCTTCAAGACGAACGGC
>JAFWGD010000174.1 GCA_017515355.1 Coriobacteriales bacterium | reverse complement strand
TGCTTGAACTGGCTGCCTTTGACCGTGGCATCCTGAAGCTCGGGCTTCTCTGAGACCTTGGCGACGCAATAGTCGAAGACATCCTGCTCGGCAAGCTCCTCGGCTGCCGGGGCCATCTCGATCGCGCCAACGGCGCACTGGCCGATGCATACTCCGCAGCCCATGCAGTCGAGCGGCGAAACGGCCATCGCGTACTTGTAGACGCCCTTGCCCAGGCCGACCTTGAACTCGGCGAGCTTGATGCTCTCGGGAGCCGCCGCAACCTCGTCATCGGTGAGTGCGAACGGGCGCAGAGTCGCGTGCGGGCAGACGAACGCGCACCTGTTGCACTGGATGCATTTCTCGTTGTTCCACTTAGGAACCATGACCGCCACTCCACGCTTGCCGTATGCCGCAGCGCCCTGCTCGAACTGGCCGTCGGCGTTTTTGGCGAAGGCGGAGACGGGCAGGTTGTCGCCATCCATGCGCTCGACCGGCTCCATGACCTCGCGGATCTGCTTGACGAGCGCCTCGCGGCCCTCGAGCTCCACGGGCTCGACGTTGTCGACCGCGTCCGCCCAGCTGGCGGGCACGTCGACCTTGACGAACGCGGTTGCGCCGGCGTCGATCGCGCGGTGGTTCATGTCGACGATGTCCTGGCCCTTCTTGAGGTAGGACTTGGTGGCCGCATCCTTCATGTACTGGATGGCCGCATCCTGCTCAATTACCCCAGCGAGCGTGAAGAACGCTGATTGCAGGATGGTGTTGGTGCACTTGCCCATGCCGATCTTGGCAGCAAGGTCGACGGCGTTGATCAGGTAGAGCTGCACGTCGTTGGCCGCGATGTAGCGCTTGGCCTCGGCGTTGAGGTGATGCTCGAGCTCCTCGACATCCCACTGGCAGTTGATCATGAAGATGCCGCCGGGCTTCACGTCGTTGACCATGCGGAAGCCCTTGGTTACATAGGACTGGTTATGGCAGGCGACAAAGTCGGCCTTGTTGATGTAGTACGAACTCTTGATCGGGGAATCGCCGAAGCGCAGGTGGCTGACGGTGACGCCGCCGGTCTTCTTCGAGTCGTACTGGAAATACGCCTGAACGTACTTGTCGGTGTGATCGCCGATGATCTTGATCGAGTTCTTGTTGGCGCCGACGGTTCCATCTCCGCCGAGACCCCAGAACTTGCACTCGATGGTGCCCTCTGCCGCGGTGTTCGGGCAATTCCTGTCCTCGGGAAGCGAAAGGTTGGTGACATCGTCGACGATGCCGATCGTGAAGGCGCGCTTGGGCTCTGCCTTCTCAAGCTCCTTGTAGACCGCGAAGACCGACGAGGGCGGGGTGTCCTTCGAACCGAGACCGTAGCGGCCGCCAGTGACCGTGATGCCGGTGATTCCCTCGACCGCCAGCGCGTTGATGACGTCCATGTAGAGCGGCTCGCCGATGGCGCCCGGCTCCTTGGTGCGGTCGAGAACCGCGATCTTCTTGACGGTGGCCGGAAGCACAGCTGCGAACTTGGAGGTGACGAACGGGCGGAAGAGACGGACCTTGATGAGGCCGACCTTCTCGCCGTGCGCGTTGAGGTAGTCCACAACTTCCTCGGCGACGTCGCAGATCGAGCCCATCGCGACGATCACGCGATCGGAGTCGGCCGCACCGTAGTAGTTGAAGAGGTCGTAGTTCGTGCCGAGCTTGGCGTTGACCTGCGCCATGCACTCCTCGACCACCGCGGGCAGCGCGTCGTAGTGGCTGTTGCAGGCCTCGCGGTGCTGGAAGAAGATGTCACCGTTCTCGTGGCTGCCGCGCATCGCGGGATGCTCGGGATTGAGCGCGTGGTCGCGGAAGCGGCGCACGGCGTCCATATCGCACATCTCGGCAAGGTCGGCGTAATCCCAAACCTGGATCTTCTGAACCTCATGCGAGGTGCGGAAGCCGTCGAAGAAGTTGAGGAAGGGAACCGCGCCCTTGATGGCGGCGAGGTGCGCCACTGCGGAGAGGTCCATGACCTCCTGCACGTTGGTCTCGGCGAGCATGGCGAATCCGGTCTGGCGGCACGCCATGACATCGGAGTGGTCGCCGAAGATGTTGAGCGCATGCGAGCTGACCGTGCGGGCGCTGACGTGCAGGACCGCGGGAAGCTGCTCGGCGGCGATCTTGTACATGTTGGGGATCATGAGGAGCAGACCCTGCGAGGCGGTGTAGGTGGTGGTGAGGGCTCCCGAGGTGAGCGAGCCGTGGACCGCGCCGGCCGCGCCGGCCTCGGACTCCATCTCGCAGACCTTGACCGTGGTTCCGAAGATGTTCTTGCGCCCCTGTGCCGCCCACTGGTCGACGTAGTCAGCCATCGGGCTGGAAGGGGTGATCGGATAGATTCCCGCAACCTCTGTGAACGCGTAGGACACGTGCGCAGCCGCGTTGTTTCCGTCCATGGATTTGAGCTGTCTCATCTTGATCCTTTCACTTCTTTGGAGATCCAATGCCAGTGCGATGGATAAGCTGCGATTGCTGGCCATGAACCATAGGATTATGCAGCTATCATAGCGCGGGTTCGACGGGTTACGCGCGCGCGATGGCGCGGCGGCGGGAATCAATCCCCTGAAAGCGAGAGGCTGGGGCGAACGGCTGCGCTGGCAGCCGCAGCGGCACAACGATGCGCTAGAATGATGAGATGAAGACGGGCGCAGGTTGGCCCCTTCCACTGCGAATCGATTGGTGGACGTTCATGTCTGAGATGATGATGTTCCAGCTTCCCGAGGGCGCGTACTTCGACGCCGATGGGTTCCTGTGCAGACCTAACGGGATGCTGATGCCCGACGGGATCTACATCGATTCCGAGGGCGAGATGTTCATGTACCAGAACGACTTCACCAGATTCGCCACCTGGTCGGACGAGGATATCAGGCACTGGGCAGACCAGCTGGAGCCTCCGATGCCGGAAGAGTAGCTGAGCGACTGTCACCCGATTGTCCCCAAAACCGAGGTTCAGACCTCAAAAACAAAGCAGGCCGGAAGCGAAAACAGCCTCCGACCTGCGGTTTTTCTGGTAGGCCGTAAGGGGGTCGAACCCTTGACCTTGGGATTAAAAGTCCCCTGCTCTGCCAACTGAGCTAACGGCCCGAAAATGCGCTTCCATCAGCGCAAATGAAAGTCTATCAATCGCATTTGACGTGGTCAACGAGAGCGCGGCGGGCGCGCCGAAGGACACGGCGCTGGGCCGCAGCGTGGTTTGCGCGTGGATTCTTGCGAATCGAGGCCAGCCCTCCCCCTACGGGCGCAGCCTCTTGAACGCCTCGACGTAGTTCTCGGCTTCCTCGGCGGTGCGGCCGATCACGAGAATCGTGTCGTCGCCGGCAACCATGCCCATAACCTCGGGCAGCGTGGCGAGCTCGAGCGCCGCGGCAACGCCGTTGGCGGCGCCGGCAGCGGACTTGATCACGACGAGGTTCTCAGCGCGGTCGATCTTGTAGACCATGTCGCCGATGATCTTCTTGAGGCTCAGGTCCTCCGCGAGAACGTAGTAGCCCTCGGGAGATTTGCGCACATCCAACTCGGTAACGTCCCTCGAGATGGTCGCTTGCGTGCAAGGCATACCCAGGTTGCAAAGGGCGTTGACGATGTCGTGCTGGGTGCGCATATTCTGCGTGCGGATGATCTGCTTGATTACCGCTTGGCGCTCTTCTCGCTTTTTCATGGCTACTCCACTTGGCTGAGATGGTTCTCGGGCGTGCCTTACCATTCTAATCGAAAATATGCATATGTTCGAAAGAATTTGCAAATAATATTCATCAAATCTGGGCTTTTCCCAAATTATCTGCGTCAATATTGGTTAAACAGGTTCACATATGCGTCCGTTTGGGATACTGAGTGGCGAAATGGGCTATCGGCGTAGCGAAAGTAAGGGCGCAGCACAGTAGCGCCACGCCCTTACTGGTCAGTGCTGTTGCGAAGGCGCTAGCCGCCTGCCCTAGATCACCTCGCGGATTCCAACGTTGAGGGCTGCCTGATAGGCTCCCCAGTTCGCCTCGCGCAGGCTCTGGGCAACCACGGCGTCTCCTACCAGGTCGAACTGCGGCGCGGTCCAGCGCATCGCGAGCGCCTCGTCGCGCTTGGCCTTCATGCCCATCGCGGTGATCACCACATCGCCCTTGAAGATCTTCTCGCCATCGGGGGTCTCCGCGCGCACACCATCATCGAGAATCTCGACCGCCTTGGTGGAGGTGTTGACGTCGATGCCATACTTCGCGAACTGGAGGTTGAGCGCATTGGCCTGCAGGATGTTGCCGGCGCAATTGAGCTCAGGCGCCATCTCGAGCACGCTGCACTCGATGCCATTCATCGCAAGGTAGACCGAAAGCTCGCTGCCAACGAGTCCACCGCCGAGGATGACGGCCTTCTTCCCCGCCAGCGAGATGTCCTTGTAGACGTCGATCGCCGAGACCACGTTAGGCTTGTCGATGCCTGGAATCGGCGGGACGAACTCCTCCGCGCCGATCGCGCAGATCACGTTGTCGGCGCCGAGCGACTCGACCAACTCCGGGGTTGCCTCGGTGTTGAGGCGCACCTCGATGCCGAGCTCGCCTACGATGCGCTCCTGCAAGTCGAGGTACTGCTCTAGATGGAACTTGAAGGGAACGTCCTTCTCGCAGCGCAGCACGCCGCCGAGGCGATCGCCCTTCTCGAGCAAGATGACCTCATGGCCGCGCTTCTTGGCGGTGATCGCCGCGGTCATGCCCGCGATTCCGCCGCCAACGACAACGACCTTCTTCGGGTCGGCCTCGACGCGCGGGTACTTCTGCTCGAAGTTCCAGCCGATCTTCGGGTTGATCGCGCAGGAGTACTCCTGTCCCTGCATCAAGTGCGAGAAGCACGACTGGCAGCGCAGGCACTGGCGGATGTCCTCGCGCTTGCCCGCCTTGGCCTTGTTGGGCAGGTCGGGGTCGGCCGAGAGTGCGCGCGCCACCTCGATGACGTCGGCCTTTCCGCTGGCGATGATCTCCTCCATCTGCTCGGGATCGCTGAGCGAACCCACGCACGCAACCGGTGTCTGCACGTGCTTCTTGATCGCGGCGGCGTACTTCACGTTGACGCCATCCTCGAGGAACATGTTGGGATGCGTGATAGTAAAGACCTCGTCGCGCTCATGGCAGCCGGCGGAGACGTGGATCAGGTCGACGTGGCCGTCGAGCGCCTTGGCGATCTCGATGCCATAGTCGAGATCGTAGCCGCCGTCGTAGATCTCGCTGCCAGACATGCGCATGTCGATGACGAAGTTCTTGCCGCACCTCTTGCGGATCGCCTCACATACGGCCAACGGGAAGTGCATCCTGTTCTCGAACGAGCCGCCCCACTCGTCCTTGCGGTTGTTCGACGGATGCATGAACTGAGTGAGCAGCCAGCCGTGGCCGCCGTGCAGCGTGACCATCTGGAAGCCCGCGCGCTTTGCGAGCGCAGCGGCGCTGGCGAACTTCTCGATCGTCATATCGATGATGTCCTGCGGCATCTCGTAGGCGATGATGTCGCCGGCATGGTGGAAGTTGGCGGTGTCGGAAGCGATGGCGCCGTAGATCTTCTCGCCTCGGTCGAAGGAGACCCTCGCCGACGAGCCGCAGTGGTTGAGCTCGATGGAGGCAACCGCGCCGTGGCGCATGACGCAACGGGCCATGCGGTTGAGATGCACGCCGTTGCTGCGGTCGTCCATGTGGATGTGCGGGCCATTTCCAAGCGCGAGAACGCTGTCAACCGTGGCATCTCCATAGCAGACCGCCGCGCAGCCACCCATCGCCTTGCGCTCGTAGAACATCATGGTCTCGGCCGTCGGCTGGTTGCCGTAGGTCGAGAAGCTGGTGCCCTGCGGTGCCGCGAAGATGCGGTTCTTGAAGTAGACGTCTGCCAAGAATATCGGCTCGAAAAGATGTGGGTACTTGCACTCGAACATGTTCCACTCCTTTGCCTTGTTTGCTTCCTGTTAGCCGTTTCCTTGCTAGCTCGTCGCCTGTCCGCGACGCCTTTCCATCATTTCGCGCTCCATGCGCTCGAGCTCGGCCGCCAAGCGCTCGTCGCGCGCCCTCATGCACGCGTCGAACTCCGCCGCCGGGTGCTCGGCGATCGTAGTCATCACTTCGAGCGCCTCATCGTCCGCGTAATAGCCGGGCTCGGCGTCGCTAAGCCCGAGCAGCGGGATCACGCGCTTTCGGATGTTCTCGATAACTCCGCGACGGGCCTCGGGCGAGGCGCTCTCGACCGCCTCCGCACACGTATGGGCCAGCCACCTGCGATAGGCCTGCTGGAACTCGCCTCCCTCCCCCATCTCCGGGCTGCCAGCCAGCGCGATCAGCGGGCTGATGCGGTCGTTCCAATCTGCCTCGGCGAGATCTGCGAAATCGTTCGAGTCGAAAGCGCGCTCGGTCAGCGCGATGTTCATCGATGCAACCTTGTTCGCCTTGGCGAGCGCCTGGAGAACGAAGGGCTCTGGCTCCATAGCGCCCTTCGCGCGGAATCCACCCTCTACGCTGCGCAGCAGATCGACCTTGAAAATCTTGTCGTCAAGCCGCGAATCCATGTCTGTGAAGAGCGTGCCGCTGCGCTCCGAAGGCACGAACGAAGGCAGCGAATCGACCTCGGCGCGCGCCATTCCCGACAGCCTGATCGAGACGTACTTGCCGACTGCATAGTCGAAGCGGCGGCTATGGAAGCGCACGATGTCGCATTCGAAATTCTGCAGCTTGGTCAGCGCGTAGGCAACCGCGCGCGGCTGCAATATCAGCGCGTTGTCCATGAAGATGATCGCCTCGCTGTCGGCCTCGGCTAACGCGATGGCGCGCTGCTTGTCGAGGCTGCCATCGCAGTCGATGAAGCTGATCGGGATGTCGCGCACCGCGAGCATCTGGAAGATCTCGGCGAGGTTGGAATACCCGCGCGGGAGCGTGATCTCCTCGCTGGGATCGGGCAGTTCGACCATCTCGGCGATCTCGCGATATGCACTGAGGTCGGGGCCGACGCAGATGACCTCGAAGGTGCGGCGCGACTGGTTCGCCACAGTCGAGAGGCACTCGAAATCGATGTGCTCGTAGCCGGTAAGCGATATTGCGATTGCAAGCTGGTTCAACTGGGCCCTCTTCATTCGTCGATCAAAGCAGAAATAGGTGCGAAATCACCTAACTTTTAGGATAACGCCAATTGCAATTTCGCGCTTTGGATTTTTGGATTTAGCGCTGCTTGCACCGCACCTGTCAAGCTTTTCGAGATCGCCTTGCGCTTATGATGGCGCTTGAGGGAGCATATAGCGGTTTTAGGCAGCATTCTTGACAAAAACGTCCCTGTTCTGCGTTATCATTTGCTTGTAAATGCACCTTAAACGCAGCAGTAATTTGAAAGGCGATTTTTTGCGCATGGGTTTCGCAGAAAACGAGCTGGACGATACCTTAAATCTTGATATGCAAGACAAGGTTGGCGAAGAGGCAGCTTCCGAGATTTCGGAGGCCGTGCCCGAGCCTGCCGTTGCCCCCGAAGCCGATACCGCAGCGCTTGCCGAAACGCTTCCCGAGATCGATAGCAACATCGTTGTCGAACCCGAGGACGGTGAGCTTGCCGAGGTTGGCGAAGACGAGACCGCCGAGTTCGTCCCCTGGGTTGCCGAGCACATAGCGTTGGCCGAACCCAAGCCCTTCGCGAAGCTCGCCTTCGACTCGATTGCGCTAGAGCTCGATGGCAAGGAGCTCATCGGGGCGACCACCTTCGGCATCGAAGCTCCCAGCGTAATAGCCATCACCGGACCCACCGCCGCACGCAAGGCGCTGCTGCTCACGATAGCGGGCCTCGCGAAGCCCACCTCCGGCGGCATCTCGATCGACGGGGCTGTTGCCAGCAAGCCGGCCAAGCAGCTCAAGTCCACTGTCGGCATCGCGCTCTTCAAGGGGCTCAACGACCTCGACGACCAGCTCACAGTAGAGCAATCGGTCATCAAGGACCTCTCGATGCTGCGCCGCCGCGCGAAGGACGACGACGTCGACCAGCTCCTCGAGGACTGGGACCTCGACGGCATCGAGTCCGAGAAGGTCGCGACGATCGAGCCTCATGACAGGATCAGGCTCGGAATCGCGCTCGCCTCGATCGGCTCGCCTTCGACGATCGTCATCGACGACATCGAAACCGGCATGGGCGCACAGGACACGCTGCACATGCTCAACTACCTCTCGAACGTGGCCAAGACGCAGGGAATCGCCTTCGTCATCGGCCTTTCCGACGATCTTTACGCGAAATATGCAGATGAGTGCATAGCGATTGGAAGCTAGGCAATGGGATTCGTGACGAGGAACATACGCATGAGCGCCACCAGGGAATTCAAGTCCCTGAGCTCGAAGCGCCCTGCCCTCACCGCGCTCTTCCTGGTGCTGGTGCCGCTGCTCGTCGCGCTCGCCGGCGTATGGATCTTCGCATCGACCTCGACCGAGGGAATCTCTGCAACCGTCGCGCTCGTCAACCTCGACGAAGGGACCGAGCTCGATGGCGAGCAGATCAACTACGGCGACAAGCTCGTCAATACGCTCAAGCACGAGAACTACGGCTTCCATTGGAAGATCACCGATGCCGAGGACGCGAAGAATGGGCTGAGGAGCAACGAATATGCGCTCTCGTGCACGATTCCCGAGGACTTCTCGAGAAAGATCGTGAGCATCGGCTCGGGCAACGAGTTCGATGAGAGCGTGTCGATCCGCGTGCGATACAACGAGGCGGCCGGCTACATCGCCAACGAGTATTCGAAGCAGATGTGGGCCGAGGCGGAGGACAACATCCAGTCGCAGATATCCAAGATGTACATCTCGAACCTCTTCAGCGAGTTCAACAAGAACACCGACATAGTCGCCGACCTAGCCGAGGATTCCAACTCCGTCGCGCGCAACACGATGATGGCCGACACGGCATTCGGCGCGCTGATGAGCGGACTCTCCTCCATGGGCTCATCGTTCGGCTCGATGGGTGAGGGAATGTCGCAGCTCAGCGAAGCCGGCCATCTGCTAGACCAGGGCGTCAATGGAATCAGCGAGCTCGCCTCGGGACTCTCGGGAGGCCTCGACCAGGTTGCCGAGGTCGTAAACGGCCTGAAGGAGACCAACCAGGTCATGGGCTCCTACCTCGAGGGATCGGGCGCATCGAACGCCGGCACCTCGGCGGCAGCCACCAACATCGCGCAGATGGCTCAGCAGCTCGCATCCGACCTCGATGAGATCTCGACGACAATCGGCGACGCGGATGAGTCCTCCTCGCTTCTCGGCAGGATCGAGAGCGCCAAGTCCGACCTCTCCACCATCTCGAGCGCAGCCGACTCGATCTCCTCCAACGCCAACACGACGCTAGGCGAGGTCTCCGAGATCAGGGCGCTGCTCGACCCAGAAGACTCCGATGACCAGCAGATCTCCGGGCACCTCGACAACATCGAGAGCTCCCAGAGCTCGATTCTCTCCCAGGCATCCAGCATCTCCTCGGCTGCCAGCAACGCCAGCAGCGAGCTGGCGTCCATCGGAACGACCCTGACCGACATCGCCACCAAGATCGGCACCTCCGAGGACACCGATCAAACACACATGATCCCACTTGCCAACGCGATCGTCGCAGGCGCCAATGGCATCCAGACCATCGTGGAGAACAACAATGCGGCGTTGCAGGGCGCAGGCATGAGCTACGCGATCATGTCCGGAACGCTTGATGGGGTCTCGACCGGCCTTGAGGGCGCTGGCGATGGCGTCGCCGCGATGAGCGATGCGATGAATCAGATGACCCAGCTCTCCGGCGGAATCGCCTCGGCGCTCGACGGCATCGCTGCCAGCACATCCGGAATGGGCGACATCGGCGGCCAACTCGGCAGCGCATCGTCGATGATCGGCTCCTTCCTCTCCACTGCGCACGAGGAGGCGATGGAGCTCGAGGACGCGATCAAGGACGCCGAGCGCGACATGAAGGGTTACGAGCAGATCCTCGACGACGGCAGCGCGCTCGACTCGGTGAGCGTCTCCGCGGTCTGGAACACCTCGTTCGCCGACAGAAGCGCCGCGGGCCTGCCGCTCTTCCTCGCAATCGCCCTGTGGATCGGCGCCATGCTCACCGCGATGCTACGCGAACCGGTCGAAAGGCGCTTCCTCTCAACGCGGGCATCCGCACGCAAGGTCGCCCTCGGCGGACTCATCCCCTATGCGCTCATCGCCATCGTGCAGGCACTCATCGTCTCCGTCGTGAGCGCCCTGGCATTCGCTGGCAACCCCGCCACGATACTTCCGCTCTTCGCGCTCTCGCTCATCGCGTCGATCTGCTTCGTCGCAATCATGCAGTTCCTGAGGCTCTCCTGCGGCATGCTCGGCATGGCGATCGCCGCCGTGCTGCTCGCGCTGCAGATCTTCTGCTGCGGGTTCTTCGCCACCCCCGACGCGCTCTTCAACTTCGCAGACGCGCTCAACACGGTCATGCCACTTGGATACTTCGTCAACGGAGCGGCCCAGATCATCGCATCGGGCAACATGGCGATAGCTTGGGGCAGCATCATCGCGGGCCTCGTCATGGCGATCATCGCAATCGTCCTCACGGTCCTCGTGGCCAAATACAAGGGCTCGCTCTCCAAGCGCGCCCTCAAGTAGGTTCTCGAATCCAACTAGCGC
>JAFWGD010000173.1 GCA_017515355.1 Coriobacteriales bacterium | reverse complement strand
TTGCGCGCAAATTATCCCCCATGCCCGGATTGCGGCAATGAGGTCTCGAGCCGAGCTGAGAGCTGCCCCAAGTGCGGATGCCCCAGAGAGTACTTCGAATCACCTGCCAGCGCCACGCCGCTCGAGGTTGGCGGAAGCATCGAATTCGGCTCCTACGCAGGAGCTAGGCTGAGGTGGCGCGTGGTCGATGTCGCAGATGATAAGGCGCTTTTGCTGTGCGAGAGCGCCGTCGAGGGCAAATGCTACGACGATGGAGGCAAGGGGGCCTTGTGGAGCGACTGCACTCTGCGGGAATGGCTCAATGAAGGCTTCCTCGAGGGATTCTCCGATGCCGAACTCGCCCGCATCCGCGAGTACGATGCGCTAGGCCCCGACAGGGTCTTCTGCCTCTCCATCGAGGAAGCGCAGCGCTACATGCCCACCGCCGAAGAGCGCCTCTGCAAACCCGAACCCAGACTCCTCGGATCAGGAATCCTTGTCGCCGAGGATAACGGCGCATGCTGCTGGTGGCTCAGGTCGACTGGCGAAGACATCGATTCTCAGGCGCTCGTCATCACCTCTGGCGAGATCTTCACAGGCAAGGCCATAGCGATCCAATCCGGTCGGCAGATTGCTGCGATCATCATGGAGCGCATCGCAGTGCGCCCGGCGATGTGGGTCGCGCTGTAGCTCCCCCCCCATAGACGAAAAACGCGCCCTGGATGCACTCTCGTGTCCAGGGCGCGCTCTTTCAGCTGTCTGGCCAGATTACAGGCGCAGCGTGCGCATCAGCGGAAAGTCGCCGATGTTGAGGCTCTTGTCGAGCTCGATATCGCGCTCTTCGCTCTTGTATCCATCCTTCTCGATCTTCAGATGGTAGGATCCGGCAACGAGATTGCGGAACCAGAAGTCGCCCCAGTGATCGCTTTCGACCTTCTGCTCGAATCCGTCAGCACCCGTGAGGGTGGCAACGGCTCCCTTGATGATCTCGTCATCGATGGGATCCCAAACCTCGCCGCCGATGAAGAGGCCCGGAGCGTTGAGGTAGTAGACGCGCGGGCGGCAGCCGTCCTCGGGAATGATCTGCGTGGCCTGCGCGATCTCGTCCGCGAAATCCTCCTCCTCTCCGAAGCGGATCGCCTCGGGGATGCACATGTCGACGCAGCGCGGAATCTCGCCGGCATCGACGAGGTGCGCGCAGCCGTCGCACTTCTGCGGGAGGTTGAACTCGTCGTTCCAGTAGATCACGCCGTAGGGGCATGCGTCCATGATGTCGCGACGACCCTCGGCCTTCGTCGGGTCGATCATCACGAGACCGTCATCGCGCTTGACGACTGCATCGTCGAGCATGCACTTGGGATCATCGCAGTGCATGCACATGATCGGCTTGTACTCCACCTTGACCTTAGGGGTCTGGCCGTGCGTGGTCTGCTCGACCTTCATCCAGAAATGTCCTGTTTCGGGCTGTGCCTTCTGATACGGCATCCAATCGTTGCCGCAATGCTCATCCTTGCAGGCAAGTTGGCAACCATGGCAGCCGTTGCAACGCGCCTGATCTATTACGAATACCTTCATAGCTGGTTACCTTCCCTTCCTAGATGATCCAGTCGTTGAAATTCGGGCCCTCATCCGGATCGAACGAGCGGCTGAACGCCTCGGGGTACTTCGCCGCAAGCTCATCGAGGTCGACCTTCTCGATGTCGACCAGATATCCGGACGTAACCTCGCCAGCGCAGTTCTTCGAAGTGATCTCCTTCGGAGAGATCAGGTTGTTGGCGCCGGAACGGTCCGATTCGCCGTAGACGATCGGATCGGTGCGAGCGCCGTGATCCTGGCTGATGACTCCGGGCCTGATGCGCTCTGTGACCCAGGCTCCACCCATGACCCAACCGCGGTCGTTGAGAATCCTGACGATGTCGCCGGTCTTGATGTCGAGGCGCTCGGCATCGACGGGATTGATCCAGACCGTCTCGTACATGTAGCCATCGGGGCCCGTGATCTTGCAGGGCTCGATCTCGCGCAGCCAAGCGTTGTCGTCGAAGTTGGCGTGAACGCGGAAGCGCGGGTGGTTCGAGCAGAGCAGGAACGGGTACTTCTCGGCCTTCGGATCCTCGCGATACTCATGGAAGCGATCGGTCGAGGCGATGTAGTGGGGATACGGACGGCGCTCGTCGTCATCCGGGAAATGCTGGGCAAGGCGCGTCGAGTAGATCTCGATCTTGCCGGTGGGAGTGTCAAGCGGATATCTCTCGGGATCCTTGTAGAACTCGTAGAATCCGCTGGGATCCTCCTGCCACTCCGCTACGTGCGGAACCGAGGTGTAGCCCTTCTCAAGCCAATCCTCATAGGAGCGGTACTTCTCGACGCCGGTGAACTTGTAGAAGACCTCGAGGGTCTCCTCGGCGTTGTGGCGCCCGTTGCAATAGCGCTCATAGATGTCCTTGTAGAGCTCTTCGTCGCCATAGAGCTCCTCGAGCCTGGTGGCCACTGCCTGCACGCACTCCCAGTCGCTGCGGGCCTCACCGAGAGGTTCGACGGCCTTGTCGCACTTGAGGATCGTGGGGAACATTCCTGTCTGGCTGTCGTAG
>JAFWGD010000172.1 GCA_017515355.1 Coriobacteriales bacterium | reverse complement strand
TGTAGTGATCGATGGAGGGCCAGATGCAGGTGCTGAACTCACCGTGCTCGGGGCAGCATCTGCTCATCCAGACCTTTCCATCCTCGTCATATTCGATGTCTGCTTCGAGGACCTCGAGGCAGATCGGGCACATAGCCTTCGCTTTGGAGACGAATTCCATGCATGGTCCTTTCGGGCTCGACTAGACGTCGAGGTCGTCGCGCGGATCGAAGTCGTCGTTGGGAGGAGTGCTCACCTTGACGCCGATGGCGTCTACGAACTGCAGCGTGCGCAGAGGGACGAAGATGTCCGGCTGGAACTCGCTGCAATAGCGGATCGCGCGCATGAGGGTGGTGGCGTGCGCGAGGTCCTCGGGATCGTCGATGTCGGCTACGGGATCCATGAATGCGATCGGGGTGCCGAATTCCTCCGCCATCTCGCGGTAGGCGTCGAGCGCCGCGCGGCCCGACATGTTGTAGAAGACGTCATTGTGGTTGATCTTGGCGTTGCGGTTGATTCCTATGAGCGAGACGCCGCACTCCTGGCAGGGAGCGAGAACCGCGCCGTCGCCATCGTAGGCATCGTAGAAGTAATCCATCCAAGCGAAGCCCGTTGTCACGTGCGTGATCGGCATGGTCGGGATGTCTCCGCCAACGGAGAGGACGCCGTCGTAGCCGAGATCGAAGATCTGCTGGAATGCATCGTTGAAATGCTCATTGAAGCTGGTGCCATGATCGGTGATGTATTGGATCTCAAGCGGCCAAGGACCAAACTTCTCGAACTCGGACCTCATGAGCTCGACATTCTCATCGGGGCAGGTCGAGACGAAGAAATCGTAGTCGATCCCTTCGACGCTGGGATCGGCCGCCATCTCCTGCGCATTCTGCTCCTTGAGTTGGAGAAGCGCCCTCATGCAGAGCTCGGTTACGTCGAGCATCGAGCGACGGAAGAGCTCCGCGGAGAGCTCCGGGGTGAAGATCCCTCCAAATTCGACCGTCAGCCTCGTCTTGACCATTCCGGGTACAGGGGGCTTGCTGAACAGCAACAGCGCATACTTCTTCGACATCTGCAATTCCTTTCATCAACGCTTTGCGGAATCGCGCGGATCGCTGCTGGGAGCGATCTCGCAAAGGATCCCGTTGTACTTCCATGAGCCGATAAGCGGCTCGGATGTCTCTATGTCACCGCTCGTGAGCAGGTTCGAATTCGATTGCCAGATCCCGCCGAGGTTAGGCTCGCTGACATCCGTTTCAGGATACCACCAACCATAGTCGACGCTTATCACCCCATCGACCATCGATGCTTCCTTCGCGACGAATCTCGCTTCTCCTATGGATGTGCGCACGACGATCCACTCGCCATCGGAGATCCCAGCCGCCGCTAGCGTCTTGGCGCTCATCGATGCCTGCGGTTCGGGGCGCCTGCGCCTGAACGATTCGATGTTGTAGAGGGAGGATGCCCAATAAGGCTGAACACGAGCGCCTGTGATGAGTCGCAGGACGCGCGGATCGAGCTCACCACCAGCGCTCAGCGACTTGCCGGTCGGGGTAGATCCGCTGGCTCCGAGCACGTTGCCCTCCTCTGTAGGCAAGCCGAGAGATTGCGCGAATCGCAGGTCGAGGTCATCGTCGACCGATACGGGCTCGGGGAATTCGGTCGCGCCGAGGGAGATGAGGTACTCGTTCCTGAGCTCGACCTTTCCCGTTGTGGTCGAGAAACCGATCGGCTCGTCTGAGCCGGGGTATCGCCACTCCTGCTTGCCGTAGTAGGCTGGCGGGCAGTAGAGCCCCGTGCTGCAGAAATCCTCCCAGGTCATGCCGCATGCGCCGAACTGCACGTCGAAGGCCTCCTCGAGGCTCTCCTGCGGCCAGAACTCCTCCTGACCCATGCGCAGTCCAAGGAGCCGGAAGAACTCGTAGTCGGTCTTGCGCTCGTAATATGGGGCAACGGCCGCAGGTCCTCCGTACGCAAGGTTGGAGATGCCGCCTTGAATCTGGATGACAGGGCGTTCCATCGCAGCTGCGCTAGGAAGAACGTAGTCCGCCATCGCGGCCGTAGGGGTCATGTAGTATTCGAGGACGACGATGAGGTCGAGATGCTCGAACGCCTCATGGACGAGCTTGGTGTTCGCATATGTAACCAGCGGATTTCCCGCCATGACGATAAGCGCCTTGACTGGATACGGCTCACCCGTGACCGCCGCATTCCACACGAGGAAAGGGTGGTCAGATGTGAGATATCTCTCGGGAAGGCGCTTGCCTTGCTTGAGCGTGAGCGCGCGCATGCCGTCGAACCCGCGATAGGATTGCAGCGGCGTGAAGGGCGCGTTGAGCTGCGTGTCTGCGAATCGTTCGACCAGTCCGTCGCTCATCTCCATATCGATCTCGGGTATGAAGTCGCTCATCATGTTCAGCGCCATGGCGCCCGGTCTGTCTACATCGCCTGTGATGGCACGAAGGATCGCGATCGCCCTATGGTTCGGGGCGGTGTTCTCCCCTATCTGATCGATGCCCCTGCCAGAGAGCAGCGCACTTGGAGTGGGCTGGGAGAAGATGATGGCGGCCTGGGTCACGTCTGCCGCGGGAACTCCAGTGACGGACTCCACATATTCCGTCGTATAGCGCTCGACATGCGCCTTGAGCCCCTCGAACCCATGGCACCACCTATCGATGAACTCGTGATCGACGCGGTCGAGGGCGATGATCTCGTGGATCATCCCCAGCGCGAGCGTGCAGTCCGTCCCAGGGAACGGAGCGAGGTGGAGATCGGCTATCCGCGCGGTCTCTGTGAGCCTCGGATCGATGACGACGAGCTTTGTCGACGATTTAGAGACCTCGACCAGCTGCCTCCAAAAGACCGAGTTGTCCGAGGCGGCGGGATTGGTTCCCCAGAGGAACACGGCTCCGGAGACGTCAGGGCGGATGTCGGCCTCCATCGGCCAGCCGTAAGTGAGGCAGTCGATCATGTTGCGAGGGTTCCAGCAGATCTGCCCGATGCCCATGTTGTTGGGACTGCCGACCAGGTTCATGAACCGATGCAGCGGCCAATATGTGGCATGCGGGCCGCCGATTGCGCTGGCGAGCGTCTGCGGGCCGAATTCATCGATGAGGGCTTCCAGGCGTGAAGCGATTCCATCCAGCGCCTCGTCCCAGGTGACCTGCTCGAACTCGCCGCTTCCGCGCTCTCCCACGCGCTTGAGCGGGTGGTTTATGCGATCGGGGCCATCGAGCGTTTCCATGTTCAGCCGCCATCTATGGCAGGAATTGGCTATGGCGGGGTCGTATGGATAACGGCTCTCGTCGGGCTCGAGGTCTACGATCATTCCGTCCTCGACGCTCGCTATGAAACCGCAAAGGTATCCGCAATAATGGCAATTTGTTCTGAGCTTTTCCATGGTCACCACACAGGAAGCTAGTCTACGAAGAGCTTCCGCTTGTCAGCAGCAAGCGCCGCGGCCTCCTCCTGGCTGACATTCCAAACGCTGTCCATGACCCGATAGTAGCCGTTCATATCCATCTCGCAGCCGAGGAGAAGCTCGAGGTAGTGGAAAGAATTCGGGAGATAGCCCGAGCCCTTGAACGCAGCCGCGCAGGTCGCACAGCAAGTTACGAGCGCCCCCGAACCCTTGGCATACTGCTCCCTTATGAGCTCGTTGAATGCGATCTGGCATATGTTGGTGGCATAAACCGAGCCGAAACCGCCGGAACCGCAGCACATGGAATGGCGCTGGTTGCGCTCGAGTTCGGCGATCTGCACGTGCTCGAAGATGCGCCTCAGCGCGGAGGCGAAGATGCCGTCGAACCTGTCCGGACATGCGTCATGGATCGAAACCGACATGAACGGATGCGCTTCATCTGGCTCGAAGCGGTATCCCCTATCGGCAAGCAGAACTGGCAGCGCGACTATCTCGATTTCGGACGCACCCCCAGCCTCCAGAAGCATGGGAAGCGCATAGAAGCAGTTGGGACAGGCGGTGACGATGCGCTCGATGCCAGCCTTGCGCAACCTCTCGCAAAGGCTCTTGGCGTAGCTCTCGAACTCATCGGGCAACCCGATCAGATTCAGTGGCCTGCCGCAGCATGTCGAACTCATGCAGTCGACCTCGCCGATGGACAGAAGCTCCTCATAGGTACGCACAGAGAGAGCTGGGACGTTGTTGCCCAACGAGCAGCCGGGCATGAACATGGACTTGCCCTTGGGTTCGGCCTTGGCGATATCGTAGGGAATCGCCTCATCGTACTCTGTGCCGAAGAGCGAGCGGATTCGCGTGAACATCGAGTCGGCCAGATCGCACCTGTAGTTTCGATATTGGTCGGCCAGCGATGGGTCGGCCTCTATGAGGGCGGAACGCACCGCGGAGACGACGCTGGCTGCCCTAATGCCAACAGGGCAATCCGCAACGCACCTGTTGCAGAGCATGCATGCGCGCGCGAAGTCATATGCTTCAAAGGGGATATCCGAAGCTTCCATTCGACGGCCCTCGGAATCGCAGCGATCCAGGGCTTCGAGGAGCATACTAGCAATCGAGCCAAAGGCCAGAGGCCTTTGACCCGATACGCTTTGTATTTGCTCGCACAGACCGCAATGGATGCAGTCTCGTCTGACGGAATCAAGGTAATCCCTCGTAATCGAGTTCATACTCTATGCCTTTCACATTCAGACTGTCAGGCGTACTCGCAGATCCTAGTAGCCACCGAAGGAGTCCTTGTTCCATGCTGCATGCAGGAACTCGGCATCCTTGCTCGGGAGCCTGTCGAAGTACCTGGAAGTGCCCTCGATGTCGCGCCTGTCGTTGTTGTAGACGAAGAGGA
>JAFWGD010000014.1 GCA_017515355.1 Coriobacteriales bacterium | reverse complement strand
GACAAGGCGCGCACCGACCTGAGCGCAGCGCTCGGCGACGCCCAGAAGAAGATCGCGCGGGGTTACCGTTCCCGTGGGATTGTTCGGCTGGCAGACGAAGACGACGTCGAACGAGGAATCGATGCGCTCGATGAAGCCGCGATCGAGCTGAAAGCCAGCCTCTGGTTCGAGCTGATGGCGCAGCACCTCGCATCCGACAACGCCGAGCGCCTCCTCGTACTCGGCGAATGTGGGAGCGGGCAGGAGCGCGCGCTTAGGTCTCAACGCGAGAGCTAGCCTGAAGATGATGTCTGCGCTCCCGTTGCCGCAAAGCACCTGGCTCGGCGCCACTCCATCGTGCGCCGCTATCGCATCGACGAGTCTGCGGCATAGCGGGTCGGGATAGCGCTCGACCCCTGCGATAGACTCTGCGATAGCCTCGGAGACGGTGCCAGGCAGACCGAGCGGGGAGATGTTGCTCGAGAAGTCGAGCGGCGCGAAGCCATACTCGTCGATGAACCCTTGGATGTCGCCACCATGAACGAGCGCCATGCGAATCCTTCCCTAGAACAGCAGCACGGCCTCGAGCTCGATGCAGACGAGGAGCGCGCAAAATATGGAGCATGCAATGAACATCAGGCGGCTGGCGCGGATGATGTCATCGGGCTCGATCGGGCGAATCGGGTCGCCGATCGTCTCCTTGTGGTGGAGCTCACCGAAGTATACCGCATCGCCGAGAAGCTCGATTCCCAACGCACCTGCCACGGCGCTCTCGCTCTGGGCCGAATTGGGCGAAGGGCTCTTGCGGCGATCGCGGCGCCAGACCTTGAAGGCCCGCCATGCACTCGCCCACTTGGGGAAGATGGCGGCGATGACGAAGAAGAGGCCCGCGAGCCTCGCAGGGACGTAGTTCGCAACATCGTCAAGCTTTGCGGCCACTCGGCCGAAGTCGATGTAGCGCTCGTTCTTGTATCCGAGCATGCTGTCCATCGTGTTGATCGCCTTGCTGAGCATGCTGAGCGGAGCTCCTCCGATGGCGAAGTAGAACATCGGAACGATCGAGCCATCGCTGGCGTTCTCTGCGATGGTCTCGACAGTGGCCTTGGCGATCCCCTCCTCATCCAGTTGGTCGGTATCGCGACCGACGATCATCCCAACCGCCTTGCGCGACTCCTCGATATCGCCCTTGACCAGAACCTTGTAGACCTCCATGCCGGCATCGCGCAGTCCACGCGTCGCCAAGATCTGGTAGCACCAGAAGATGGAGACGACGAGGTAGAGGTATGGGGTGACCAGCCAGCATGCGATGAGGATGCCAAGCGGGATGAGGAAAGCCACGGAGCAGACCACGATGACGAGTGCGGCCCCGCGGCGACGGAGCTGCTCGCCGGTGAGCTCGCGCTTCCCTCGGAGCAGACGCTCGAGCGCCGCTATCAGCTTGCCGAAGAGCACGGCGGGGCAGATGGCGGAGAGCCTCTCTCCCAGCGCGAGGTCGAGCACATAGCCGGCGGCAAGGGATATGCATGTGAACAGAAGCAGCTTCACGCTCGTCCAATCGTAAGCGGGCAGGTTGCGCCATCCCCTTTGAGGAAAGTTGCGCACGGTTACATACTAGCCCATCGCAGCTCGCAAATGCAGCATCTTTGGCATGGCCACCGCCAATCATTCGGTGGTATCGTGTATCTGGAATGAAAGAGCGAAAGGAACCAACATGCGCAAGGTTGAGATCTTCCCTGGAATATGCGGGCTAATCACCAACGTCGAGGCCGAGATGATCGATGAGGACGACGTCCGCGTCAAAGTCGTCTCGATGTGTCCGAACATCCGAGGGATGATGGAGGAGCTCGGCGACGAATTCGAGGCATTCGAGCTCTGCCTCCAGAAGCCAGGCGAGGGCCCCTTCTTCGACTACGCCAAGGAGCACTTCCCGGTGCATGTATCATGCCCTGCGATCTGCGGAATCATCAAGGCGGTCGAGGCCGAAGCCAGCCTGGCGCTGCCGAAGAGCGCCTATATCAACTTCGTCGACTAGCCGACGGAAAAACGCTATCGCAGCAAGCTTGCAACCTGCGGAAACGGCTGCAAGCTGCGCTTCAGGATACCGTTCATATGGGCTATGGCCACACCGTAGTTGACTATCGGCACGCCAGCGCGACGCGCCTCGCGCAGCCTGTGCTCCATCTCTCGCTCGTTGAGGGTGCAGCCCCCACAGTGGACTATGAGGTCGTAGCCTGAAAGATAATCTGGAAATCCAAGGCCCGAACTCGTCTCGAAGAGCGGCTCGACCCCGGTGAAGGAGCGTATCCAGTTGGGGATCTTGACCGTTCCGATGTCGGCGCACTGCCTGTGATGCGTGCAGCCCTCGGCCATCAGCACCCTGCTTCCATCGCAAAGGCCATCGAGCGCCGCCGCACCTTCGACGAGCTGCGCCAGATTGCCCTTGTAACGCGCCATCAGGATGCTGAAGCTCGTCAGCTGAACCTCGGGAGGCACCACATCGGCAACGAATCCGAAAGCCTGCGAGTCGGTCACGACGATGCGCGGCGGAGCCGAAAGCGACTTCAGTGCAAGCTCAAGCTCCTGCGGCTGGCAGCAAACGAAAGTCGTGTGTGCTTCCAGGATGTCGCGCATGGCCATCTGCTGGGGCAGGATCATCCGACCCTTCGGGGCAGACTCGTCGATCGGCGTGACGAGCACGACGAGGTCTCCCGGCTCGAGCAGATCGGATATCAGCCTGCGCTCGCTCTTGGCCCCTTCCATCCTATGGGCGAGCATCTCCTTGAGCTCCTCGACCCCCTCGCCGGTCAGCGCGCTGACGACGACTTCGTGGGCGCCGAGCCCGGCATCTATGTTCGCGCGCTCCGCTGGCGAGAGCGCATCGGCCTTCGAGTAGGCGATCACATAGGGCACCGAGCTTGCGTCCAGAAGCCTCTGCAGCTCCAAATCCGGCAAGTCGAGGCCTTTGCAGGCATCAACCACCAAAAGCGCCAAATCGGCCCTACGCAGCGTTTCACGGGCTCTGGCGACCCTTTGCTCTCCCAGTTTCCCCTCGTCATCGAACCCTGGGGTGTCGATGAGCAGCACTGGGCCGAGGGGCAGCAGTTCCATCGCCTTGCGAACCGGGTCGGTGGTGGTGCCCGCGATCTCGCTGACCACCGAGACTTGCTGGTTGGCCATGGCGTTGACCAGGCTGCTCTTGCCAGCGTTGCGCACTCCGAAGACCCCTATGTGGATGCGCTCTGCACTGGGAACGTCATTGAGTGACATCGGTCGCCTCCTAGCGTTGACGTGTCAGAATCTGAAATCCCTGCGGTTCGAGCCCTTGATGCCCTCGATGTTGTCGAGCGCGGTTGCGCGGATGCTCTCGCTCGGAATGCGCTCGAGTTCCTCGGCGACCATCTTGAATCCCAGATCGCGGGTCTCGGGACTCGCGTAGTCAACGAGATACTCCGTCAGCGTCATCAGCGCATTCGGGTGACAGCAGTTGAGGATCTGGCCGCTCTTGCATAGGCTCATGAACCTGTCGCCAGTGCGCCCCTCGCGATAGCATGCGGTGCAGAAGCTCGGGATGTGACCGTTGACCATCAGCCAGTTGACCACCTCGTCGAGGGTGCGTTGGTCGCTCACATCGAACTGCTCGGTGTCGTGCGGTCGCTCCTCCTCTGCATAGCCTCCCACCGATGTGCGCGACGCTCCGCTGATCTGCGAGATTCCGACCTGCAGGGCTTTGGCGCGGACCTCCTCGCTCTCGCGCGTGGAGATGATCATGCCGGTGTAGGGCACGGCGAGGCGGATGCAGGCCATGATCTTGATGAAGGTCTCGTCGGGAATCGAGTTGTCGAAGACGTCCGGATCGATGTCGGGAGCTCGCTTGACGCGCGGGACGCTGATCGTGTGCAGACCCACCCCGTGCACCGCTTCGAGATGCTCGGCGTGCATGATGAGCCCTGCGAACTCGTACTTGTACTTGTCGAGGCCGAAGAGCACGCCGAGGCCAACGTCGTCAATGCCGCCTGCCATCGCGCGGTCCATAGCCTCGGTGTGGTAGCCGTAGTCGTGCTTGGGGCCTGTTGGATGCAGCTGCAGGTAGCTCTCCTTGTGATAGGTCTCCTGGAAGAGGATGTAGGTGCCGATGCCCGCCTCCTTGAGCCTGCGGTAGTTCTCGACAGTGGTGGCGGCGATGTTGACGTTGACGCGGCGGATCGAGCCGTTCTTGTGCTGCGTGGAGTAGATCGTGTCGATGCACTCGAGGATGTACTCGATCGGGTTGTTGACAGGGTCCTCGCCAGCCTCGATCGCGAGGCGCTTGTGGCCCATGTTCTGCAGCGCTATGACCTCGCGGCGCACCTCGTCTTGCGTGAGCTTCTTGCGCGGGATCTTGCCGTCGATGTGGTATGGGCAATAGACGCATCCGTTGACGCAGTAGTTGCTCAAATACAGCGGTGCGAAGATTACGATGCGATTGCCGTAATATGCGAGCTTGATCTCCTCCGCGATCTTGAAGATGCGCTCGTTGACCTCGGGAATCTCGCACGCAAGCAGCACCGAGGCCTCGCGATGCGTGAGCGCCGCACCGTGGTTCTCCTTCTCCATGAAGCGCGGACGCGCCTTCTCGAGGATCTGGTCTATGAGCTCGATGTTGTTCTTGTTGCGCTCCGCGTACTCGAGAGTCTCGAGGATCTCCTCGTGGTTGATGAATTCGTCCGCGCAAAGCGATTTGGAGTCGTACTTGTAGCTCATGTTCTCTCGTTCTCTCTCTTCCAACTGGGCCCTTCCGCGAAGGCCCCTTTGAATCAGCTTGGCATCGGCTTGGGGTCTCCCCGGTCCACCACCGTCCGGTAGCCGATCGACTCCATGCGTGCATCTAGGCAGAAGCGGCACTCGGCGGCTTCCTCGCCCGTGCAGATCTTGTTGTCGTACAGGTCGTAACGCGAGCGCACCTCGCGCGGGCTCAGGTTCGGCATCACCACGTTCGCGCCGGCCAAGATGCCCTTCTCGCGACCCATCGGATCGAGCGTGCCCAGCGACGTGGTGGCCGGGATGAGCAGGTTGGGCTGGATGATCCGCATGAGCGAGAGCAGGAAGCAGGTGAGCTCCACGGAGCCGTTCGGCTCGCTGGCGAATGGCGTGGCGTGATGGGAGACGAACGGCCCGATGCCGCACATGCCGGGGCGGAACTCCTCGACGAACTTGAGGTCGCAGGCGAGCTCGTACGCGCCCTGGAATGGCGTGTCCACCATGTAGCCGATTCCCACCGTATATCCGATCTCGCGCAGGTCCGAGATGCAGCGCATGCGGTTCTCGAACGACATCGATGCGGGATGCAGCTTGGCGTAGTGCTCGGGGCTCGCGGTCTCATGGCGCAGGAGGTAGCGATCGGCGCCCGCATCGAACAGGCGCTGGTAGCTCTCTCGGCTGCGCTCCCCGATCGAGAGCGTGATGGCGCAATCGGGATGGCGACCCTTGATCGCAGAGATGATGTCGCAAAGCATCCCGTCGGTGTAGTGGGGATCCTCCCCGCTCTGCAAC
Source organism: Coriobacteriales bacterium (assembly GCA_017515355.1). Classification (GTDB taxonomy): domain Bacteria; phylum Actinomycetota; class Coriobacteriia; order Coriobacteriales; family CADBOM01; genus RGIG5709. The sequence continues at coordinate 9,034 of JAFWGD010000014.1, read as the reverse complement.
ACGAATGTGCGATAGCCGAAGAGGTACCCGTCGTCGGCGCATTCCATGATCTGCTCGGGCGTCAGGCGATAGCGGTCGGAGCGCGCGTTGGAGCAGCGGATGCCGCAGTAGAGGCAGTCGTTCTTGCAGAAGCTGCTGAACTCGATCAAGCCGCGCACGAAGACATCGTGGCCATAGATCTCGTGCCTGAACCCCAGCGCGAGCTCCGCCGCCCGTGCGGCGAGCTCGGGCGTGCGCGACTCGAGAAGCTCTTGGTACCCTTCGAACTCGAGCGTATGCTCTTCGGCCAAGCGCTCCAGCAAGCGCATGGCACGGCTATCCTTGCCCATGGTTATCGCTCGTTTCGAGGCTAGCCGCTGATGCTCGAGTATGCGGCCTTGACGCTGATGCCCGGCAGCGCTCCGATCTTGCCGGAGAGCGCCGAAATGTCATCCTGCGGAGCATCTATCGCAACCGAGATGATGTTGATGCCGCGCTTGGCATAGGGGATGCCCATGCGGCCGATGATGTACTCGCCGTATTCGCTCAGCAGCGCGTTGAGCTGCGGAACGGCTTCCTTGTCCTCGACGATGATGCCGATGACAGCGACTCTGCTGTCCATGTCCTACCCTTCTCCTCAGTTGGCAGCGAAGCTTCGATCGAGATCGCCACCCCTTCATGTCAGGATTGTTCCTGTGGATATGATATTGCATAGAACGGTTTTGCAGAAGCACGATTCCTGCATAGAAGCGAACGGCCCGCAGCTTGGTGCCGCAGGCCGTTCGATATTCCAAGAGGATGATTCGCGCGGGTTACCTGAGCGGGTTGTCCTTGTGACCCTCACCGGGCTCGAGGCCGAAGCGGTCGACCATCTCCTTGAGGAACTTGCCGTGGTAGAAGAACTTGCAGCCCTCGAAGAAGGCCTGGATGTTGCCCCATGGCGACAGCGGCGGGATGTCGCAACCAGAGGACGGGATGAAGTTCGGGAACACGCTGTACTTGTCGAGCATCTCGATCGTGGCGTTGTGGATTCCGAACGGGTTGCCATACCTGAACTGGGACGAGGGGTCGAGATTGCCGGAGACGATGCGGTCTGCGGGCATCTGCGGGATGATCTCGTCGAGCCTTGCGGAGTTGCCGAAGTTGAATCCAGCGGCTCCGGTGTCTGCCATCTCCTTGGCGGTTACGTTGACGCTATCGCCGCAGTTATGGAGCATGAACATGAAGTGCTCGTCCTGCGTGGCCTCGACCATCTTCTGGCAATAGGGCACGACGAACTCCTTGACGAGCTCGGGCGAGAGCAGTCCGCTCATAGGCTCTGCGACCAAAACGCCGTTGGCGCCAGCCTCCTTATAGGCAAGGATGTAGTCGATGAGGTACTTCGAGGTGATGTCGAGGACGTCATGGACGAACTCGGGCTCCTCGAGGCATGCGGGCATTATCTCGTTTACGTCCATCAGGCGACCTGCAAGCGAGAAGGGGCCGATGGTGCCTGCGAATACCGGGCGATCGGCGATGAAGTTGCTCGCTACCTCGATCGACTTGATGCAGTTGCCGGTCCTTCCCTCTCCGATCTCGGGAATCCTGATCGTGGAGAGATCGGTGTCCTCGTCGATGATCGATCCGACGACCGTGGGAACCTCGCCCTCGGTCTTGACGATGGTCGAGCCGAACGCCTCGGCCTCGACGGAGAGGTCCATGAAGCCGAATACTGCTGCGGTGTCGAAGTCATCGGCGATGATCTTCATGCACTCTGCCTGATAATATGCGGATTCGATGAGGGCGCTGACGGAGATACCGATCTTCTGAATGCCAGGGAAAGATAGAACCGGAAGAGCTTTCTTGAGGGGCCTGTCGATCTGGTCCTTCGCCCAGAGATCCATTCTGAATTGCATGTTGAACTCCCTTCGAAACGCGGCCTTGCAAAATGCGGCCTATTAGTCCGCTTGCGTTGATGAAACCATTATAACGGGAGCGCTAGCCGATTAATAGTTAACATCTGTAAATGCTTAATCGGAGCCAACTTGCTGGAGCTCAGGGTGATCGGATGGGTGCGCGGTCAATGCGCTCGCTGCATCGCAACGCGCCCAACCGCAATCTCGCGCATTTTGCAAAGGAGCTTTGCGCGCATGTGCCGAAGGATTGTAAAATCATCCAAGTTGCCGTTGAATTGCGGCTAGAGGCATCCTATTGCGAGAGAGGAGGCGCGTTTGCGAGGCATATCCTGGGCATTCAGGACATCGAAGCCGCTGCTCAAGAAGTTCTTCCCGCTGATGATCATGTTCGCGCTGCAATCTCTGCTGGCGCTCGCAGTGATCTTCGCTGACAACATCATGCTCGGGATCTACAGCGAGAAGTCCATGGCTGCCGCATCCGTAGTCGCGCAGATCCAGTTCATCCTTCAGCAATTCGTCCTCGGAGCGGGCGTCGGCATCACCATTCTCGGCTCGCGATATCTGGACAATAAGGACGTGAACACGTTCAAGAAGATCGCCGTCATCGGCTTGGTCTTCAGCATCGCCGCGGGCATCCTGCTCTGTCTCATAACCTTCCTCTGTCCCCAATGGACGCTCTCGCTGTTCACCAACGACGCCGCGATCATCGAGGAGGGCGTGAGCTACCTGCGAATCATGAGCTGGACCTTCATCATCATCTCCATCTCGCTCCTCTTCCTCTACTTGCTGCAATCCGTCAAGACCATGTGGGTCGGAATGGTGGCTCCTGCACTCGCAACCTGCATCAACATCTTGCTCAACTACGCCCTCATCTACGGCAACCTCGGTGCGTCGGAGCTCGGAATCCAAGGTGCTGGCTACGCGACGCTGATTAGCAGGGGTGTCGAGCTGATCTTCGTCCTGATCTGCATCCTGGCGGCGGATAAGAAGATGCGCTTCAGCGTCCGAGAGCTGTTCTACTTCGACAGGTACTACGTCTCCGACTACTTCAGGGCCGCCCGCCCGTCGATGCTCTCCGGCACCATCCTGGGCATCGCGCTAGCCGCGCAGGTGTCGCTTCTCGGACACATCAGCTCTGAAGCGCTGGCTGCAAACGGAGTCGCCTCGATCATCTTCATGATGTTCGCCACGTTCGGATTCGCGCAGGGAAACGCAGCCTTTGTGACGACAGGCCACGTGCTCGATTCCAACCAGATTTATCTCGTCAAAAACTACGTCAAGGTCCTGCAGCTGATCTTCATCGGAGTGGGATTGCTGACTGGAGTGCTGGTATTCTCAACGAAAGGGCTCATGGTATCGGCCTATTCGCTCTCGCCAGAAACGCACGCTCTTGCCCTGAGATTCCTAACCGTCCTCAGCATCAGCGGCGTCTTCCTGATCTATTCGCAGCCTATCGAGAGCGGCATTATCGCTAGCAGCGGCCATACTGCGTGGCAGAAATGGATCGACAACGTCTTCGCGTGGCTCTTCACCCTTTTGGCGACGATCATCGGCTTCGGCCTGCGCCTCTCCCCCACCTTCATCTTCTCTGTGACGAAGGTCGACGCGTTGTTCAAGTGCCCCTTCAATGCGATCAGGTGCAACAGATACAAGTGGGTGCGCAGGGTCAACAAGGATTAGCCGCTAATGGGAAGGCGGCCACGCATCGCGCAGCCGCCTCCAGTTGAAATCCGTCTCAAACCGAAGCTACAGGGATGCCACGATCCTCTTGACGCGGCTTGCCAACTCCGCCTTGGCAGCCTCGATGTCGACGCCGGGGCAAACCCCATCGCGATAGACGACACGCCCGTCGCAGAGGGTCATGACGACATCGCTGCCGTGACCTGCATATACGATGTTGCCGATCATGTCGGTGCGCGGGCACCACGATGCGCTCGAGATGTCGAGAATCGCGATGTCGGCCTTGAAGCCCTCCTTGAGGAGCCCGCAATCCTCGCGCCCTTGGGCGAGCGCGCCTGCGCGCGTTGCCGCGTAGAGCGCCTGCTTGGGCGAGACCGCCGTGGGATCGAGCCTGAAGCCCTTGCCGAGCAGTGCCATGAGATACATGTCCTGGAACATGTCATGGTTGTTGTTGGAGGCCATTCCGTCGGTGCCCAAGCAGACGTTGACTCCCTCGCGCAGCATCTTGCTTATCGGCGCGAATCCGCTGCCTAGCTTCATATTCGAGGCCGGGTTGTGGGCAACCGAGACGTTGTGCTCCCTCATGATGCGGATGTCGTCGTCCTCGACCCAGACGCAGTGCGCCGCGATGACGGGAACATCGAGTACGCCGAGGCTCTCGAAGTACTGGATGGGGGTCATCCCGTCGTGGCGCTCCTTGCACTCCTCGTGCTCCGACTTGGTCTCGGAAACATGCACATGGATCGGCAGACCCGCAGCCTTGGCGGCCTCGGCAACTCCGGCGCAGGTGATCGGGTTCGAGGTGTACTCTGCGTGGATGCAATAGTCGATGAGGATGCGACCCTCATCGGTGCCGTGCAGCTCATCGATCAGGTCGAGGTTGAGCTGGGCAATGGGATACTCGCTGTAGGGCTTAGGCTCGAATGCCAGCAGCCCCTCGCAGAGGTTGGCCTTCAGGCCGCACTCGACGGTCGCGCGCGCCCTGTCGCGCGTGTGATAGTACATGTCGGAGAAGCTGACGACGCCGTAGCGCGCCATCTCCGCGCAGGAGAGGAGCGTCGCCCAGTAGTTATCCTCCGCGGTCATCTTCGCCTCGAAAGGCCAGACGAGATCGTTGAGCCACTGCTGCAGCGGCACATTCTCCGCATAGCCTCGAAGAAGCGTCATCGGTGCATGCGCGTGAGCGTTGTAGAGCGCAGGCATCGCTAGTCGGTCCTTGCCATCGATGACCTCGCCGAAATCGGGCGAATCGGCCGCAACGCGAGGATCCTCATCGCCGATATAGGCGATCTTCCCATCGAGCACGCCTAGCCACTTGCCCTCTTGATAGTCGAAGTTCTCATCGAGAATCGAAATGTTCGAAAACAGCATCGCTAACCTCTCTATTGTCGTTTGCCTTGGAAGGGACGAGCCCTTCCATCATTGGAATGCGGCCTCTTCCTGGATCGCCTTCTGCAGCAGGCTGCCTCCGCATGACGACCCGCTGCCCGCGGCGCACGAGTAGCATATCGGACTCGTGACTATGCGCCTGCGCTCGAGCGGCTCTACGGCGATGTCGGAGATATGCGCCGGCCCGTCGATCGGCAGCCCTAGGACGTGGTTGCACTCGCAATCATAGAGTCTACCATCCCAATCCACGTTGATCTGCGTTCTGCACATGATATGCGCAACCACCGCAGCGTTGTAGTTCTCCGAGAGGAGCTCGAGATAGTAATCGAACTTGCGCTGCGCCTTGAGCTTCTTGGCGAAGCGCCCGAGATTGTAGTTGTTGAAAGCATAGAGGCCGTTGAAGTCGATCCCCTCGCTCTTGCGCAACTCGTAGGTGTACAGGTCGTTGAGCTCCTCCTGGTTCGGAGGCAGGAACGGTCCGTCGACGTTGTAGACGAGATCTATCTGGAGATCGTCTTCGCGACCGTATCCGCGGTCGTTGAGCCTGCGCATCACCCGCATGATCCTTTCGAAGACTCCCCCACCGCGCTGGCTATCGCAGCCTTCCTCGGTGAAGTACGGCAGGCTGCAGACGATCTTGACCCTGTTCTTCACGTAGATGTCGATGAAGCGCTCGTAACCGGGCATGTCCAAGATCGTAAGGTTGCTGCGAACGATTATCTCATCGGCTATGGGGCGTGCCTGCTCGATGAGCCACCCGAGGTTCGGGTTCATCTCGGGAGATCCGCCGGTGATGTCGAGCGTGGAGAATCCGCCAGTCTTGAAGGCCGCGATCACGCTATCCATCGTCTCGCGCGACATGAGATCCTTGCTGGCTGGCGAGCACTCGAGGTAGCAGTGGCTGCAAGCCAGATTGCACGCGTATCCCACATTGACCTGCATCGTAGCGAGCTTGCTCGTAAGCAGAAGGTCCGGATCGTGCAGGCGTTCGGCAAAGGGGGCGATTCCCAAGCGACCGCATGCCTCTTGCAGGTGCGCAAGATCCACCTCGGATCTGCCCCTTGCAAGCGCCAGAGCCTCCTGCGCGCGCTCGTAGTCGTAGATGCCCACGTGCTCTCCGCGTGGCGAGATCTCGAAATGCCCGGCATATCTGCTCTGCGAAAGCGTGGTGGCCATGTTCCCGCTGATTGCCACGGGACGACCCTTGATAAGGCGCACATCATCGGAAAGATCGAAATAGCGACGGTTCTCGGGCATCGTCCCAAGGTACGTGGCCGTCTGCCCATAGTCCTCCTCGCGGTCTTCGAGATCTGCCGACTTGATTGCGCGCATGGTATGCGAAGAGAAGCCGATGCAACCGAGCTTGGTCGCGATGCGGAAGTCTCCGATGTGGAGCTCCTCGCTCGTGACATCGTAGAATCCCATGACTCCGCAATCGGCCAGAATGCGCCTGAAATCCTCGATGTAGAGCGCGCCGGAAAGGCACTCGCCGCGCAGGATGGGATCGTCGTAGAAGCCTTCTGGAACCCTGCGGTCGCTGAAGATGTCGGAGAAGTAGAGCTCTCCGCCGGGTTTGAGGACGCGGAATATCTCCTTGAATAGCTGGGGCTTGAACGGAGAGAGGTTGACGACGCAGTTGCTGATGACCACATCGATGCTCTCGTCTGCGATCTGGGCCATATCCTCGATGTAGCTCTCGATGAATTCGACGTTGCTATGCTCATAGCCGAACGCGCACATCTGCTCTTCTTCGAAGCTGCGCGCGAAATCGAGCTGGCTTGGAGTCATATCGACTCCGATGACGCGCCCGGAAGGCCCGACGAGCTTCGAGGCTATATAGACATCGCGCCCCGTGCCGCAGCCGAGATCGAGGACGGTCATCCCCTCGAGAGCGGGCGGGATGGGTGAGCCGCAGCCATAGAAATGCGCGATTATCTCGTCCGATATGCTCTCGAGCGCATCGATGACGTATTTGGGAGGCGCCGCAGTCGAACAGCAGCAGGCATCGGTGCGGAGGTCATCGCTTCCGGTGAGGAATTCCCCGTAATATGCCCTCACTTGCTCGCGTATGAGCTCGTCTTGCGTCGCCATGTTGCAGCAATCCTCCCTGAAAGGGTTATCGGTTGGCTATCTTCCCTCGTCTGCCATGCCGAAGCATTCGGTGAAGAAGACCTGGCAATCGAGGTCGTACTTGTCGCAGATCTCATCGAACGCGTCGTCTATCAGCCGCGCAAGCGGCCTCGATTCGCAGACGGCGCGCGCATTGATGATCATACGCGCGTTCTTGTGGTCGCGAAGCATCTGCTGCGCATACTCGATATCGTAATCCACGCCGATCAGCGAGGCCTTGTTGTAGTCTCCGTTGCCCGATGTTGCGAACAGCTTGAGGTGAGGAACGTTGCGCTTGCGCTCGATGAGCCCAAGGCGGATCTCCTCGACAAGGTCCTCGATCACCTGGTTGAAGTCGATCTTGACACCCGAATTCGTCTTGAAGAAGACTCGGCGATTGTACCAAGTGAGCTTGGCCTCCGCAGCCTCGAATTCCTTGTTGTTGCGCACCGAGAAGTTCTTGAGCGCCGACTCATGCGTGGTGACGAAGTCGCAAAGCTCGGAGATGCCCGTGCGCTCTAGCGCGCTGATGGTGAGCAGCGGAATGCCTGGGCAGGCGGCCTTTAGGAACCTCACGTAGTTGGCGATCTCTTCATCGGTGAGCAGATCGCATTTGTTCAGGACGATCAGATCCGCCTCCTCGAGCTGCAATTGCAGCAGGTAGACGAGCTCCTCTGGCAAGTTGATATTCGCGCGCTCTGGCATGATCATACGCAAGCGCTCGGGGTCGACGATGACCGTGAATGGAGAGAGGATGAACTCGTCGGCGTTGTTATCGGCCAGGGTGTGGTAGACATGGTCGAGCGCCCCGACGCCGCAGCCGGGGATATCCGACATCACGAAGATCGCATCATGCTTGTCACGCAGGCGCCTGATCTGATCGACCGTGTTGTCCATCTGATAGCATATGCACCCTGAAGCGATCTCGGCTACGGTGCAGCCGCTCATCTGGGTTAGATTGGTGTCGACGAGCTGAGCCCCTAGGTCGTTCGCAATGATTCCGACCTTGCCGTAAACCTTGTTCATATGTTCGCCGAGGGCGATCATCGTGGTGGTCTTGCCGGCTCCCAAGAAGCCGCTCACGACCATGAATCTGATCTTATCCATAATTGCACTTTCCATTACTCCGAAACACGCTCCATGGGAGCAATTGCGATTCTACAGTGAAGCGCCGCTTGAAGTGGCGGCGCTTCGTCAAATGCGCTGTGCAAGCCTTGCCAGCTAGCAGCAGCTTGCCTGGATAGGCTGGTCGTCCTCGTCGGCGATGCCATCGAAGTCGGGCGCCACCTTGATGATGTGGTCGCCATGGGTGTCGCCGATATGCTTGCTTCGGTCGCCCACGGTGGTGAAGACCTTGGCGTATCGGCTGCCGTAGCTCGTGAGCGCGGAGACATTCCCGCATACAGTACAAGCCTTGCCCGTCGGGAACTTGATGTCCTTATCGAACAGGAAGTAGTCGGGATAGTCGGGCAGCGTGCCCAGATAGGTGATGACCTCACCGAACGACTCGCAGACATCCTCGCTCATCGACGAGCGCATGATGCGCGTCGTGATGGTGGCGAACGCGATATCCTGGTAGTTCGCTTGCTCTTCCTCGGAAAGGATCGTCTTGTTGGTGAAGAGGTAACGTGGGTCGTTGAAGCCGAGGCGCTGGACGAGGCGACGGAAATCATTGATGTACATAGCTCCGCCGAGGCGCTCGGCCACGCGCTCGATGCTATCGGAGATTTCCAGCGGGATGCGACGATCGGTATAGATGTCGGTGAAGTAGAGCTCTCCGCCCTCCTTGAGGATTCGATGCACCTCCTTGATGTAGGCGTCCTTGTCGGGCGAGAGGTTGAACGTGCAGTTGCTGATGACCACATCGACGCTCTCGTCGGCTATCATCGGAAGCTCCTCTGGAGCTGCATTGATGAATTCGACGTTGCAATGGTCGTAGCCGAACTGCGCAATCTCCTTGTCGAGGTACTTCTGGGCGATTG
>JAFWGD010000171.1 GCA_017515355.1 Coriobacteriales bacterium | reverse complement strand
TCCTCTCCAAGATGATCCTCCCGGCGGTCGTCACCGGCGTCGTCGTCTCCGGAATCTTCGCGGCGACGATGAGCTCGTCCGACTCCTACATGCTGATCGTCGGCAGCTCCATCGCAAACGACCTCTTCAAGGGCGTTATCAAGAAGGACGCCTCCGATCGCACCGTCATGTTCGTCTCCCGCTGCGCTCTCGTTGCGGTGCTCCTCTTCGGAATGTTCATAGCGCGCGACCAGAACTCGAACATCTTCAACATCGTCTCCTACGCATGGGCCGGATACGGCGCAGCGTTCGGCCCGGTCATGCTCCTCTCCCTCTTCTGGAAGAGGGCCAACATGGCTGGAGCCGTTGGCGGCATGGTCACCGGTGGCGCGGTCGTCGTCATCTGGAACGCGCTGCAGTCTGCCTACGGCGGAATCTTCAACATCTACGAGCTGCTGCCGGCATTCCTGCTCGCGCTCATCGTCAACGTGGTCGTCAGCCTGATCACCAAGCCGCCTTCGGATGACGTGGTGGAGCTCTTCGAGCACTACATGGACGACGACTACATCGTTGACAACGAGCTCTATCCGTACGTGCCGGTCGAGGCCGCAGAGGTTGTCGAGGCCGTTGAGGCCGACGAACCCGCAGAGGCCAAGGCGGTCGCAGCAGGCAGCCTAGAGGAGTCGCAGGCCTAGCGCTTGCCTCCATCCTGCCTCGCAAAGGCCGCGCATGTCACGCAATTCTCAAAGCAGAGGGACCCGCTCCGACACCATCTGGAGCGGGTCCTTCATCACGCTTTCGCTCTCCAACTTCTGCAACCTCTTCTCGCAGCTGATGATCATCACGACGCTGCCGCTCTACTCCAAGGCGCTCGGCGCGTCGGCGACGCTGATCGGCTTCGTCGCCGGCTCCTTCGCGATCACCGCGATCATCTTCGGGCCGCTCGCCTCCCCTGCGTTCGACAGCTTCCCCAAGAAGAAGATCTTCGCGAGCTTCATCGCCTTCATCGGCGTGCTCGTCATCTCCTACAGCTTCGTCCATTCGGTGATCGGGCTCATCGTCATCAGGATGCTCCACGGCTGCGCAATGGGGGTGACGGGACCGGTTGCGCTCGCGCTTGTCAGCGAGATCCTTCCGCAGAGCAAGGTGGGAATGGGAATCAGCGTCTTCTCGCTCGGTCAGGCGCTCGCCGAGGCGCTCGGACCAGCAGCGGCGATCTTCCTCATCGGAACGATCGGCTACCCCGGCACCTTCCGCGTCTGCGCCTGCTTCATGGCGCTCGGCATCATCCTCGCCTTTGCGACGAAAGAGCCCGCGCAGTCTCCTCGCATCCCCTACCGCTTCTCGTTCAGCCGCATCATCTCGGCGAGGTCTCTGCCCCCGGCGATCGTCGTCTTCATGCTCTCGGCCGCCAATGCCTGCATCATCTCGCTGCTCGCCATCTACGGCAGCCTACTCGGCATCGCGGGCATCGGGGCGTACTTCACGATAGCCGCGGGAATGCTGCTCGCCACGCGGCCGATATACGGCAAGCTGGCCGAGCGCGTCGGCTATCCGAAGATCGTCATCATGGGCCTTTGCTTCTTCATCTGCGCGCTCGTGGTCATCTCGATGTCCACGCAGCTGTGGCACTTCCTCTGCGCTGCGGTGGTCTCCGCGTGCGGTTACGGCGCGTGCCTGCCGCTGATCCAAGCGATGTGCATCCAAAGCGAGACGCGCGACCACAGCGGAACGGCGGGCAACACCTTCTTCCTGCTGTTCAACGCCGCGCAATTCGTCGGCCCGTTCGCGGCAGGCGCGATAGTCCAGGCCTTCCTCGGAATCGGCACCAGCGAGGCCGGCGCCTACTCCGCGATGTACCTGATACTCGCGGGCTTCGTCGCCATCTCGCTCATTGTGTTCTTGCTGCTAAAGCGTAAGATTATGGGTAACATCGAAGCGGCCAGAATAGCCGACGAAGCAGTCAACCCCCTGAGCGAGGGAGATGCCAATGTATAGCCTGAAGACCGAGAGCGCGTTCGATTCGGCCCATTTCCTCACCGACTACGACGGCAAGTGCGAGAACCTCCATGGCCATCGCTGGCGCGTCGTCGCCTACATCGAGGTCGATCGGCTGCAGGAAAGCGGCACGATGAAGGACATGGTCGTCGACTTCACCGTCTTCAAGCGCGACGTGCGCGCGCTTGCCCTCGAGCTCGACCACACCTTCATCGTCGAGGAGGGCTCGCTGGCACCCGAGACGGTCGCGGCGCTCGAGTCGGAGAGCTTCCGCCTCTACTTCGTCCCCTTCCGCACGACCTCCGAGAACCTCGCCAAGTACTTCTTCGAGCGCCTCGCCGAGAAAGGCTATCCCGTCTCGCAGATCGAGATGTACGAGACGCCGAACAACTGCGCGATCTACCGTCCGTAGCGTCTGCGCCCCGCCTCGCCGCTATGCCCATCCCGCTCAAGCCGCTGCGCACCGTCGAAGCCGGCGCCATCGCCACCTCCGAATTCGAAGACCGCAAGAGCGTATTCTACGGCCACATCGCGCATGTCGAAAGCGAGCGCGAGGCGATCGAGCTGCGGCATTCCGTGATGGCGCAGATTCCCGAGGCCAGCCACTACATCTCCGCTTACATCATCCGCGAGCCGGCACTCGAGCACTACTCCGACGCCAAGGAGCCTCACGGCACGGCGGGGCTGCCCGTCCTCAACGTCCTCAAGAGCCATGGGCTCGAGGACGTGGCCTGCGTCGTCGCGCGCGTGTTCGGCGGCACCTTACTCGGCAAGGGCGGCCTCATGCGCGCCTACACCAAGGCAGCGCAACTCGCGGTTGCCGAGGCGCGCATCGTGGTGGGCACGCCCTGCAACGACCTGCTCGTCAGCATCGAATACCCCCTCTACGAGCCACTTCGCGCCCAGTTGGAGGGCTGGGGCGTGCAGGTGCTGAGCGAATCCTTCGCCGAGGCGGTCACGCTCGAGCTGCGCGTTGCCGCTGCCGAGTGCGAGCTCATCTGCGAGAGGGTCCGCAACCTGAGCAGCGGGCGCGCCGAGGTCGTTGTCGGCCCCGAGGAACTCGCCTTCCTCGAAGCGTAAGAACGCGCCGCTACCCCTCCAAATCGTCTAGAATGTAACCATCAACCAAGCGACAGCGCTGCGGCGCAGTTAGGAGCAACACATGGACAAGAAGGTTTACGAGCTTCTCAACGACCAGATCAACAAGGAGCTCTACTCCGGATACCTCTACCTCTCCTTCGCGGACTACTACGAGATCGAGGGGCTGAAGGGCTTCGCGAACTGGTACATGATCCAGGCCCAGGAGGAGCGCGACCACGCCCTCATCATCCGCAAGTACCTGCTCGACAACGACTGCCCAGTCGTCCTCGGAGCGATCGACAAGCCAGACAAGACCTTCAGCGACTTCCTCGAGCCTCTCGAGGCGGCACTGGAGCATGAGCGCTACGTCACCAGCCTCATCAACGACATCTACGCTGCAGCCGAAGCTGCCAACGACTACCGCACCAAGAGCTTCCTCGGCTGGTTCATCGACGAGCAGCTCGAGGAGGAGTCGAACGCGAGCGACATGGTCTCCAACATGAAGCTCTTCGGCAGCGATGCCAAGGCGCTCTACGACTTGGACCAGGAGTATGCTGCACGCACCTACAGCGCACCCGCAGCCCTCTCCGAGGAGTAGCACCCGCCCCCAACATCCACCTGTAAAACTCAAGGGAGGCGCACCGAAAGGCGCGCCTCCCTCTTTCTTCATGCGTAGCGCGGCGCGATCATCAAGCAGATCGCCTGCGCGCTCAATTGGGCTTATCCCAGCACCTCATCGACGCACTTGTAGGGCAGGTCGGGGAAGGCCTCCCTCACGCCGTCGTAGGTGATGAATCCCTTGTAGACGTTCAGTCCCCTCTTGAGGGCCTTGTCCGCCCTCAGGGCATCCTCGGCTCCCATGTTGGCGATCTTGAGCGCATAGGGCAGCGTCACGTTGGTAAGCGCCAACGTGGACGTATGGGGCACCGCACCGGGCATGTTCGCGACGCTGTAGCAGACATATCCGTCCTTGATGAAATACGGGTCTGCGTGGGTGGTGATCCTGTCGATGAAGGGAATGGCACCTCCCTGGTCGATGGCGACGTCGATCAGCACCGAGCCCGGCTTCATCGTGTGAACCATCTCGTCCGTCACCAGCTTGGGCGTCTTCCCACCGGGC
>JAFWGD010000170.1 GCA_017515355.1 Coriobacteriales bacterium | reverse complement strand
CGGTCTTCTCCGCAGTGCCGTCGATGCGCACCTCGAATCCGAGCCCTTCGAGCACCTTGGCGCAGTGCTCGGCAACCTCCGCCTCATGCCTCGAGGGACTGTCGATCCTGACCAGCTCGAGAAAACGGTCGACGACGCGCTTCTCATCGATATCGAATGCCAACATGCCAGTAATGCCTCGCTTCCACGGTGATGACCTGCAGTTTCCTGCTTAGGAGAATAGCAGAAAGGCGCCTTGGGTGCTCGAAACGCGCCGCATATGCACCTTGAACCATCGAAAACCTGTGTAATAGCTGGATGATCGCGCTGCGTTTGGTATGATTGGCTCATGGCAAAAGAACCCGCTGAAAACGAAGCATTGAAACAAACCGAAGCGGTGCCCGAACCCAGCGCACCGGAGAGCGGTCCTGTCGAATCGCAGGATTACCATGCAGCTGTCGCCAAATCGACGCTCAAGATGTCTCTCTCGACGCTCCTCTCGAGGATCACCGGATTCATCCGCACGTGGGCCTGCGCGTTCGCGATAGGCAACACGCTGCTCGCCTCCGCCTATCAGGTTGCCAACAACATGCCGAACATGATCTACGAGCTCGTTGCTGGAGGCATCCTGACCACGGCGTTCCTGCCGGTCTACGTGGCGCAGCTCAAGAAGCGCGGGAAGGACGGTGCAGGCGATTACGCTTCGACCATCCTCGCGCTCGGTGCGATAGTGCTCGGCATCATCACGATACTCGCGACGATCTTCGCCAGGCCGGTCATCTTCACGCAGACGTTCATGACCAACGGCCAAGATGCCGAACTGGCCGTGTTCTTCTTCAGATTCTTCGCGATACAGATCATCTTCTACGGCATCGGGGCGATCATCTCGGGAATCCTCAACGGCCACAGGGAGTTCCTATGGCCTGCGATCGGACCCGTCTTCAACAACGTCATCGTCATAATCACCATGTTCGCCTTCGTGCCGATCTCGGGCTCCAATCCGCAGCTTGCAAAGGTGGTGCTCGCCTGTGGCACGAGCCTAGGGGTGCTAGGGCAATTCGCCGTGCAGCTCCCGGCGCTCAAGAAGCTGGGGCTCCCCCAGCGTCTCCATATCGACATCCACGATCCAGCGCTCAAGGAGACCCTGAAGCTCGCGATTCCCGCAACCATCTTCGTCGTGGTGAACATTCTCGTCATCAGCTGCCGCAACGCGTTCTCGCTCAACATCGCGCCCAACGGCCCCTCCACCTTGAGCTACGCATGGCTGTGGTACCAGTTCCCCTACGGAGTGCTTGCGGTGGCGCTCTCGACGGCAATGCTGACGGAGATGAGCGAATCGGCTGCAGTGCAGAACTGGGAGAAGTTCAGGGAAAACGTGCGCGGCGGCCTCTCGGGAACCATGTTCCTGATCATCCCGCTGGCGATGCTGATGTTCGCACTCGCAGAGCCGTTGATCTCGCTCTACCACGCGGGCCAGTTCACCTCATCCGACATCAGCCAGGTCTCCTTCATCCTGAGGGTATGGAGCGTGTCGTTGCCCTTCTATGCGGGTTACATGTACCTCTACAGGTCGTTCTCGGCTATGCAGGACCTTGGCCTCGTCACCAAGATCGACGTCATAGGGCGCGTGCTGCAGTCGGGGATGTACTTCGTCTTCACCAGCTACTTTGGGCTGGGCGGAATCCCGGTTGCGGACGGAATCTTCTACTTCTTCGCATTCTTCGTCCTCTGCTTCGTGATGAAGCGCAAGGTCGGCTCTTATGGCTTCTGGAAGATGATGTCCACGGTGATCCGCTCGACTATAGCCTCTACGATCGCCGCGGCCATCGCGTTCCTGCTCGTCTATTGGACATGGGGAAGCAACGGGATCCTGGCCTCGTTCGGAGCGGTCCTTTGGATCGGAATCCTCGGACTCGTGATCTTCTACCTGATAGCCAAGCTCCTCAGAACGCCGGAGACGGAGCTCATCGGGCAGATCGGACGCAGGATCGGCAACAGGTTCTTCGGACGCTCGAAGTAGGGTCAAACCATCCGAAAGGCGAGCTGCCAAAAGGCGCTCTTCGTAAAAAAGCGCCATCTAGCTGCAATTTCCCAGCAGAAACAGGCTCAGCCCAACATTGCTCGCGCATGCGCGATGGATGTCTCGTCGACGCTTCCGGAGAGCATGCGAGCAATCTCGTTCTCGCGACTCGCGCCGCTGATGCGCTTGATCGAGGTCTCGGCGAAGCCGCCCTCGGAACGCTTCTCGACCAGGAAGTGCGCGTCGGCTTTTGCTGCGATCTGAGCGAGATGCGTGACCACTATGACCTGATGGCTGCTCGCGAGCTCTACGAGCCTGCTAGCCACGGCATTGGCGGTAGCCCCTCCGATGCCGGCGTCGACCTCATCGAATACGAGCGTCTTGCCGCGATCTGCGTCGAGGATGCACTCGAGCGCGAGCATTACGCGTGAGAGCTCTCCCCCACTGGCGATCTTGGCAAGCGGGCGCGGAGAGAGGTTCCTTGCAGGTGCGTATAGCAGCTCATAGCGCTTCGAGCCGTTCATGGTCCAGGAATCGGAGTCGAGCGGTTCCTCCCTCATGCTGAAGACCGCACCCTCCATCGCCAGATCGGCGACGTTGCTCTCGAGCGCCTTGCAGAAACGCTCGGCAGCGCTCGTGCGGGCAGCCTCCAATGCCTCGGCAACCGAGCAGAGCAGGCTCTTGGCAGCGCTTTCGGAAAGCTCAAGCCTCAAGATCCTCTCTCCGGCATCCTCCGAGGATCCCAGGATGGCCTTGGCCTCGTCCCACCTTGCGAGCACATCGGCGTAGGATGGGCCGAATCTGCGCACCAATCCATCGAGTGCGCCGAGCCTTTCAAGAGCGCGGTCCAGCGCCTGAGGGTCGAACTCTACGGAATCGCGGTAGCTGCGGAGTTCCATAGCGAGGTCCTCGAGCGAAACGAGGCATCTCTCGATCACATCGTAATAGGCGGAGAGGCGCTTGTCGTCCGATGACGCTCGGAAGAGCGCGGAGTTGGCCTCGGAGAGCGAATCGAGGATGCCGCCGTCGCCCTTTAGCAGCCCGAGGGCAACAGAGGCGGCCTCCGATAGCGACTCTCCATTGCGTAGGACCGGGAGCATCTCCTCGAACTCGTCAAGCTCGCCGGGAAGCGGATTGACCGCTGCGATCTGCGCGTCGATGAACTGCGCCTGCTCGAACTGGAAGTCCGAAACCTCGAGCAGCTTGCGCGCGGCAGCCAGCTCTTCCGCGGCCTCCTCGTATGATTCGAGCGCAGCCTGGTATTCGCCTTTGAGCGGCGCGATCTCCTCATAGGCCCAGCGGTCGAGATAGCCGATGTGGCTCTGAGGGGAAAGGAGCGCCTGATGCTCATGTTGGCCATGGAGATCGACGAGGGTGCCGGCGGAATTCGCCAGCCCCTTGACGCTGACCATCTCGTCGTTGACGGAGCAGCGCGATCTGCCGTCCTTGGAGAGCTTGCGGCGGACGACGAGAGTGCCGTCCTCGGCTTCGACTCTATCCCGCAGCTCCTCGACCTGCGCATCATCGAGATAGAACAGCGCCTGAGCGGATGCTCCCTCGCAGCCATCCCTGACCATGGCGGAATCGGCGCGCTCGCCGATGATCAGCTTGAGCGCGTTGAGAAGGGCGGTCTTTCCCGCACCGGTCTCGCCTGACAGGACGTTGAGCCCTTCTGTGAACTCGAGCGAGGCGTCTGCGATCAGAGCGAGGTCGACGACGCGAAGCTCAGATAGCATTCGATCCTCCGAAGAATGCGTTCGCGGCGGCTGCGGAGAAGCTCTTGTTCGCGTAGCCGAGGATCTCGATCGCGTTGGGAACCGTGGTTACCTCGATCTGCTTCGGATCGGAAGACATCTCGATGTTGTGGCCATCGACGAAGAGGCCGCACTCGACGTGCGAGCCGTTCTTGGGAAGAATGGTCACGGTATCGTCGCCCGATGCCAGGAATGCTCGCGAGACGAGCGAATGAGGGGCGAGCGAGACGATGATCATGCAGTCGATTTCGGGCGATACAATCGGGCCGCCAGCGGAGAGAGCATAGGCGGTGGAGCCTGAGGGCGAGGAGACGATGATGCCGTCAGCGCGAGACTCTGCGAGCGGTTCGCCGTTGATCAGCGTGTTGAAGCGGAGCATTCTACCGTAATGGCCCCTCGTGAGGGCAAGCTCGTTGAGCGCATGGCAGTCGACCGACTTGCCGTCATCCCCGGTTATCCTGATGCGCAGAGCGCCACGCGGCTTCTTGACCATCTTTCCGTCGAGCACATCCTGCATTCCGGTGAAGAGCTGCTCGGAGCGCGCGGAGGTGAGGAAGCCTAGCGTGCCGAAGTTGAAGCCCACCATCGGAACGGCCTTCTCGAAGAGCGTCTGCGTGGTTGCGAGCATCGTGCCATCTCCGCCGAGGGTCACGACCAGGTCAACGTTTTGCATGAAGGAGAAGAGATGCCTCGTCTTCTCGGTGTGAAGCGGCATGTCGCCGGAGGTGATGATCTGAGATGTTATCCCGCGATCATCGAGCCATTTCGCCAGCTCTTGGGACTTTTCCATAGCGAGTTTGATCGAATCGTTGACAGATATGAGAATGTGCATCAATGATCACCAACTTCAACGTGAGCCCTAGACACTGCATTTGCTATGTCTATGCTAACAGACTCTGCACCAAGGCGCGCTAGGATGAAGAATTCTATGTTGCCTGCCGGACCGCGCAAAGGCGAATGGGTCAGGCCCTGCAGCGCGAATCCCTCCCGCTCCAGCGCCTTGAGAACGCGCTCCAGCACATTGATATGCTCCGAGGCTTTCCAGACCACCCCGGAGTCTTCAACTCGATCCTTATCAGCCTCGAACTGGGGCTTGACCAAAAGCAAAGCGAAACCTGAATCGCCGAGCAGGTTGCGGAAGGTTGCAAGCAAACTCTCGAGCGAGATGAACGAGAGGTCCGCTACGAGAAGGTCGAACGGGCCGCCGAGCTGCTCGCATGTCGCATGCTTGATATTGGTGCGTTCGAAGAGCCGCACGCGCTCGTCGTTGCGCAGCTTCAACGCGAACTGGCCGTATCCGACATCGACTGCGGAAACGCTCTCCGCGCCAGACTGCAGCAGGCAGTCCGTGAAGCCGCCAGTGGAGCATCCCGCATCGATGCAGCGCATTCCCTCTGGCGAGAATCCGAAGGAGTCGAGCGCGCCCTGGAGCTTGTCTCCGCCGCGCGAAACGAACCGCGATGTGCGCTTGACCCTGATGTCGATGCCTGGTGAAACGAGTTGGGACGGTGCGGTGATGTGAACGTCGTTGCTCGTAACTTCGCCAGCGAAGCACGCGCGCGCAGCCTCATCTGCAGAGGCGAAGAACTCGCGCGAGACGAGCAGATCATCGAGTCTGATTCTCTTCGCCATCGCTGACCTTCCCGAGGATAGCGCCTAAGCGCTGG
>JAFWGD010000169.1 GCA_017515355.1 Coriobacteriales bacterium | reverse complement strand
TTGATCAGGTTGTTGATGATCTTGATCTTGTCGGAGACCTTGGATCCGCCGAGGATGGCGACGAAGGGACGCTCCGGATTCTCGAGCATGGCGCCGAGAACCTCGACCTCCTTGTCGAGGAGCAGGCCGCTATAGTGCGGAAGCATCCCGGCCAAGACATCGATAGAGGCGTGCGCGCGGTGTGCGGCGCCAAACGCGTCGTTGCAGTAGATGTCGCCGAACTTGGCGAGCTCGGAGGCGAACTCCACATCATTCTTCTTCTCGCGCGGATCGAAGCGCAGGTTCTCGAGCATCAGCACCTGGCCATCCTCGAGCGCGTCGACCATCTGCTGGGAGGCCTCGCCCGTGACCTCGGGGGAGACGAGCACCTCGGCGCCCAGGAGCCTTCCGAGCACGCGGGCGGCCGGCGCGACGGAGAAGTCGGCCTCGAAGCCAATGCCGCTCGGGCGGCCCAGGTGAGTGAGGATGATGACCTTGGCGCCCTCATCGGCGAGGTACTTGATGGTCGGCAGCGAACCCCTGATGCGCGCATCGTCGGTTACTGTACCCTCCGACAGCGGAACGTTGAAATCGACACGCAGCAAAACGCGCTTGCCCTTGACGTCAGCTTCACGAATGCTCTTCATTTGCTCCCCTAAAGATCCTAGTAACTTGCCTTTTTCGTCTATGAAGCCACCCAATTCGTTCCCGAATATGGATGGCTTCACGTAGTCGATTTCTATAGTGTTGTTGTGCTAAGCCATAACATACTTGGCCAGGTCCTTGACCCTCTCGGAATACCCGGCCTCATTATCGTACCAAGCTATCACCTTGACCAGATTGGACTCTCCACCAATGACCATCGTCAGCCCGCTATCGAATACCGCGGAGTAGAGGTTTCCGATAACGTCGCACGAGACGATCGGGTCGGTGCAGTAGTCGATGTAGCCCTTCATATAGCCCTCCGCGGCCTCCTGGAATGCCGCGTTGACGATCTCCTTGGTGACCGGCTTCTCGAGCTCGCAGACGAGATCGACCATCGAACCGTCAGGGGTGGGAACCCTGGTGGCCATGCCGTCGAGCTTGCCTGCAAGCTGCGGGAGGACGAGGCCGATGGCCTTTGCCGCTCAGGTGGTGGTGGGAATCATCGAGACTGCGCCGGCACGTGCGCGGCGAAGGTCCTTGTGGGACTTGTCGAGCATTTGCTGGTCGTTGGTGTAGGCGTGGATGGTGTTGATGAAGCCGCGCTTGATTCCGAATGCGTCGTCGAGGACGCGCGCGACGGGTGCAAGGCAGTTGGTGGTGCACGACGCGTTGGAGATGATGTTCATCGTATCCTTGTCGTAGATCTACTCGTTGACGCCCATGACGATGGTCGCGTCGACGTTCTTGCCGGCAGCGGTGAGGATGACCTTCTTGACCTTGTCGGAGAGATGGTCCTTGGCCTTCAGGCCGTCGTTGTTCTTGCCCGACGACTCGATGACGATGTCGACATCGTGGTCATCCCAGGGAATCGCAGCGATGAACTCGCGCTCGTTGTAGACGGGAACGAAATGGCCGTCGACGATGATGCCGCCGTCGCCGGGAACGACGCTCTCGTAAACCCGCCTATGGACGGAATCGTATTTGAGGAGGTGCGCCGCCGTTGCAAGATCGCGCGTTCCGTTGATCGCCACGATCTCGAAATCCGGGTCGTTCTCCATTGCGCGGAAGACTAGACGGCCGATGCGCCCGAATCCACTGATTCCAACCTTGATAGCCACTTAAGATCATCCTTTCAGTTTGCAAAAAGAGCCTGTAAAACACATGCTGGACATTCGATTTTCAAGGCGCGTCACGGAGTCTCCGCAAGCGCGCCCGGATATGCTCGCCATGCACTTCTGATTATAAGTGCTAGACCCCCATGAGTGGCGATTCATCACAAGAAAAGCACTCATTCGAGCTCCCTTGCCATCGCCTCGATTCGACGAATCCTGTGATATACGGCGGATTTGGACAAAGGCGGATTCGCGAGCTCTCCCAACTCGCGCAAAGAGGCCTCCGGATTTGCCAGCCTAAGTAGAGCGAGTTCCTGAAGGGCTGGGGAAAGCGACTCGATTCCATAGGTGTCGACGAGCTGCCTGATGGCGTCAACCTGGTCCATCGCGGCGTTGATCGTCTTCGCCTGATTGGCGACCTCGGCATTGAGTCTGCGGTTGACGTCGTTGCGAACAGACTTGGTGACGCGGATGCTCTCCATGTTGAGGACCGCGTTGTGCGCGCCTGTGCGACCGAGGAACTCTACGATGAGATCTGCGCCCTTGAGGTAGATGACGAAGGTGTTCCTGCGTCGCGTCACCTTAGCGGGGATGCCGAGCTCGACCTTGAGGTCGACGAGCGCCGTGGCCAGCTCCTCGTGCGGCGTGGTCATCTCGAGGTGCGAATCGCCGTTGGGATCGGCGATGAACCCACCGCCGATGAAGGCGCCGCGCAGGTAAGCCACCTTGCAGCAATCCTTCTTGACGAGCTTGGGATCGATTCCGAGGTCGAGGCCGCGCTCGGTGATGATGCCGAGGTTGTCGAGCGCCTCCTTGAGGCCGATCTGCGCGGGAACCATTATCAGGTAGTTGTAGGACTTGTGGAGCACCGACCTGCGCGTGGTGATCTCGGTTTTGAGGCCGTAGAGCTCGTGGATGAGGCTGACGACGCGGCGGGCGACCGAGGCGGTCTCGGTGGCTATCTCGAGCCTATAGTTGGCGGAGAGGTTGCCGTCGATGCGAATGAGCGCGGAGAGCTCCGCGACCTTGCAGTCCTCGCATTCCCACGGAACCCTCGAAAGCTCTACTCTGACAGTCGATGCGAATGACATCGCTAGCGCACCTCCAGAGCCAAAAACCTGCAGTGCATTTCGCCACGCCCCTATTATGCACCCTAAACGCGCTGTTGGAGCGCTTCCGCGAAAATTGCCTCGAGGGCAGCGGGGCTATGCCATGTTGGGAGCACGTTGTCGACGAGATTCGCCTCTACGAGCTGCGGGACCGCCGCTTGGATGCGCGCCCTAATCTCGTCGTTGAGCAACGGACGGCGAATCGGCGCAGAGGCGGGGGCATCGGGGCTATCGGCTAGCTTCTCGTTGGCGGGAACGATCTCGCGATCTACCGAAAGGCCGTAGCGCTCATCGCATGTCGAGCTGACGCAGACGATGTCGATCAGCCCCTCCATGCCGTGGTCGAGCAGCGCCTGAACATGCTCGGCGCAATCGAGCCCC
This sequence comes from Coriobacteriales bacterium, assembly GCA_017515355.1. Lineage (GTDB taxonomy): Bacteria > Actinomycetota > Coriobacteriia > Coriobacteriales > CADBOM01 > RGIG5709. Next base: position 1,470 of record JAFWGD010000169.1, on the reverse strand, counting down.
CAGGTCTCGCCCTGCATGTCCGCCAGGCTGCAGAGGAAGATCGTCGTGGCGCCCGATTCCCTGATGGCATCGCATATGCCGGGAACGAGGATGTTCGGGATGATCGAGGTGAAGAGCGAGCCGGGTCCGAGAACGACGAGATCGGCTTCGCGCAGGGCATCGAGCGCGGGCCCATAGGGCTTGGGGTCGGACGAATCGATCCAAACCTTCTCGACCGCCGTGGAGCTATGTCCTATGGCCGCCTGGCCCACGATGGTGCGGCCGTCGAGCGTGCGCGCGTTGAGCACGATGGAATCGAGCGTCGAGGGATAGACGTTGCCCTGCGTGTCGAGGATGCGCTGGCAGATCTCGATGGCCTCGGGGAAGGACGATATCTTGGCGAGCGCGGTGATCATCAGATTGCCGAGCGCATGGTCGTCGGCGTAGTTGAAGCGGTACTCGAAGGCCTGCGTCATCGGAGCATCGGAGTCGAGCGCCATAGCGGCGAGGCATTTGCGGATGTCGCCCGGGGGAATGGCATCGGCGTATTCGCGGATGAGGCCGGTGGATCCCCCGTCGTCGGCCATCGCGACCACCGCGGAGGTTTGCACGCCCATGCCGAGCAGCGTCTTGATCGAGACCGGAGCGCCTGTCCCGCCGCCAACCACGACGGCCTTGAACCTCGAGAACTCCCCGCTAGAGCGTGCAATGGAGTCCTTGAGGTTCCAGCCCTTGTTCGTCGATGGGAGCGTAGGGGCTATCATTGCTTCCCTGCCTCCGCATAGAGGATGTCGCGGTGGTCGATGGATACCGCGTATCCGCAAGAGGCAAGGTAGTCGGATGTCTCCTTTGCCAAGGCCACGCTGCGATGCTGCCCACCCGTGCAGCCGAGGCCGATCGTGATGTAGTTCTTCCCTTCGGCGACGTAGCCCGGCATGACCACGTCAAGCAGCGCATGCCAGCGCTCCAGGAAGAGCTTGGTCTCGTCCTTGGAGAAGATGAACTCGCGCACCTCGTCATCGAAGCCCGTGAGGGAACGCAGCTCATCGATGTAGTAGGGGTTGGGCAGGAAGCGCACGTCAATGAGGATGTCTGCGTCGGCGGGCATCCCGTATTTGAAGCCGAAGGAGAATACGCGCACCTGCAAGCCGATCTCGGAGTCGTTGTATGCGTAGATATCGCGGATCTTTGAGCGCAGCTCCTGCGGCTTGAGGTTGGACGTATCGATGACGTAGTCGGCAACGCGCTTGGCCTTGCGCAGCTGCGCGCGCTCCTTCTCGATGCCGTCCATGAGCGTCATGCCCTTCTCGCACAGCGGATGGCGGCGACGCGAGGCCTTGAAGCGCTTGAGCAGCGAGGTGGTGTCGGAATCGAGGAAGAGCATGTTGAACGCGAGGCCCGACTCCTTAAGGCTCTCGATCTCCTGCATGAACTCTGTGAAGAACGCGCGAGCGCGCAGGTCGCAGACCACGGCGAGCTTGCGCGCGATGC
>JAFWGD010000168.1 GCA_017515355.1 Coriobacteriales bacterium | reverse complement strand
GTAGACGAGTGCTTTGTCGGATTCCTCGAAGGTGCCGACGCCCTCACCCTCGTTCCCGAGTTGTCGCCCCATTCCGAGCTGGTCATTCTCAAGGCGTTCACCAAGGTCTATGCGATGCCTGGCCTGAGGCTAGGCTACATGCTCAGCGCCGATGGGGAGCTCATCGAGGCAGTTCGGAAGGTCGGCCAGCCTTGGTCGGTTTCGAGCGTTGCCCAAGAGGCCGGGATTGCCGCACTCGAAGATGCCGGCTACGAGGCGCGCGGAGTCGAGATGGTGGCATGCGAGCGCGCGTTCCTGAAAGAGGGGCTCGCCAACCTAGGCATAGAGGCGATCGGTGAGGCCAACTTCCTGTTCTTCAAGCTCGGGGATGGGGGAGCGCTGACCGGAGCTATGCGCGAGCGCGGCATCCTGATTCGAGATTGCTCGAACTACGCTGGGCTCGGCTTGGGGTCCTACCGCATCGCCGTGCGCACGCATGAGGAGAACGAGCGCTTCCTGGCAACCTTGGGGGACTGTCTGGCCTAGATGTTCCAGCGGTGCCTTGCCCGCTACCTTCCCGTAGCCTTCCTCAGCACATACGATGCGAGCAGATGCCCCATGATCGCGGGGTAGTATGCGACTGTCCCGACGTTTCGCCTCTCGCGACGCGCGAAGTCGTCCTCAGCGGTCATGCCGATGGGCTCTTCGGGGGAGTAGAGCACCTGCATGCGCTGCAATCCCTCCTTGCGCGCGGCCTTGCGAACCGCCTTGCAAACGGGGCAGATGCGCGTATCGTAGATATCGGAGAATTCCATCTCGAGCGGATCGAACTTGTTGCCCGAGCCCATGCCGGCAACGTAGCCGATACCGAGCTCCTCCGCACTTTTGGCCAGCGCAACCTTGGTGGTGATCGTGTCGGAGCAGTCGATGATCCAGTCGGGCTTTCCTGCCTGTCCGAGAAGCCAGTCGACATCTTCTGGTAGGATCTTGCGGTCGATGGCGACCACCTCTGCGGCGGGGTTGATGTCGGCGATCAGCTCTTGCGCAACCTCGGTCTTCTTCCGTCCTATGGTAGAGCGGAAAGCGATCGCCTGCCTGTTCGCGTTGCTCGCGCTCACGATGTCGTAGTCGACTAAGATGAGCTTGCCGACCCCGCTTCGCGCAAGCGAGAGAGCGCAGTTCGACCCCACTCCTCCGATTCCGACGATCATGACCTGCAGGCTCTCGATAGCCTCCATCCCGTCGCTTCCGAACAACAGCTCGGTTCTCTCATTCAACCCCATCGTGCCCTCCGCGCAATCGGCCTCTCTGAGAATCTGACGCGCGCACCGCCCGTGTGGGCAACGCGCGCGCCAAAAGCAAAGTCGCTGGAATCCAGGGCTAGAAGTTTGACCTGTCCACGCCCTTCGAACCGACGGAGCTGCCCTCGCCGCTGCTCGTCTCGAGCCAGAGCTCGTACTCGTAGTTCTTCTTGAGCGTGAAGGTCTCGGAGGAGCCGTTCATGAGGACCTGGTAGCTTCCGGCATCGCCGAACATGTCCTTCTCGCCGAACCAATCGCCACTGCCATAAGCTGCCTTCATCGTGTAGTCGCCAGCGGGAATCTGCACGGTTACGCTGTCGTTGCCGCGGATGTATACGCAGGTGACGAGGTTGCCTGCGGAGGTGTAGAGCTTGACGTAGCTGTCCCTGCTACCGCTGTCGATGCCGTTGATCTTCAGCTTGCAGGT
>JAFWGD010000013.1 GCA_017515355.1 Coriobacteriales bacterium | reverse complement strand
TCTGCGCCAGAAGTCTCCAAGCGATATGGAGAAGTAGGGCTGTCGGAAGTTGGGGGACATGTGAATTCCGAAGAGGCGCGAGAACCCAAGCGCCATGTCGATGCCGCCCGAAAAGTCGGCGTATTGGTAGATGGCATAGAACAGGATGCCGATGACTACAACAGACCCTGGGATGCTTGGATCGATATGCGCGATTATCGGGTCGATCGTCAACAGCAGGATATTGGCCACTGCGAATTTCTTGAGCGCGCCATAGCAGATTTGCAAGAACGCGCCGCGCGCCTCATGCGCGCTGAACGAGTGGGGCTCGAACAGCTGCTGAGCCAGGAGGTCGAAGCGGTTGATGGGGCCTTGGATCAGTTGGGGGAACCACGACGCGAACAGCAGGTACTTGGCGAAGTTGCGCTCTGGATCGTACTTGGCGTTATAGGTGTCTATGGCGTAGCTGACGGTCTGGAACGTGTAGAACGAGATGCCCAATGGCAGAAGGATGCCGCTGGTCCAATGGCTGTTTGGGACTATGTAGCCCACAAGCACCTCGGCGTACTTGATGTATCCCAAGATGCCGAAGTTGATGATGAGCGCAGCGACGAGCACCAGGCGCTTGTAAAAGCGATAGTGCTCTTTGATGGCCTTCTTCTCCTCGCGGGAGCCTGCCGCTTTGCGCGCCTCTTTGGATAGTGTCTCGAAGTGGGCGAATGCCAGCCCGGAGAGCCAGATCGTGAGGGCGGTTGTGCCGATGAAGATGAGATTCTGCCAACCAGAGAAAGCATAGAAGGCAATGGAGGCGCAAAGGAGGACGATCCATTGCCCTTCGCCCACGAAGCGTCCGATAGCGTAGTATGCCGCTATTGCAACCGTGATGAAGATGACGAACGCCAGTGAGTAGAATTGCATCGATGTTCCGTATTTCCAGTCGCACTTCATTTTAAGGAAGGACTGGAGCCAGTCACGCTATTGATGAATCCTGCAATATTCTACAGTTGAAGAGCATGTTCAATTGGCTGAAAACGGCTATTAGTATGCGTAACTCGGAAAGCGGTCATCGCTCCGGCAATAATGGCCTAAATCGCGCATAAACTGGGAAAATGGTCAGTTCTCGGCCACATTAGACGTCGGAATCGGCCTACCTTGATCATGCTCGTATGCAATCTCCACATCTGTGGCGTTATAATTCTCCAAGGTGAGCAGAGCATACCGATCATATCGACGTCATCGGAAGGTAGTTAAATGAAAACGTCAAAGCACGTAGCAAGAAAGATGCTCTTTGCGATAGCAGTCGCAATGCTGCTGCTGTCGCCATCTATAGCGCAGGCAGTCGAAAGCACCCCGCTGCTCGACGAGCTTCGGAGCGCGTATTCGCAGGCTGTTGCCGATGTTGCAACAGCGCAGGGCAATGTCGATTCGGCCATGTCTGCTCGAGACGCCGCTCAACAGGCCTATTACGATGCCCTTGACCAGGCTGCGGACCAGGTGGATAAGGGCAGCTTCGGATTTTTCGAATACGTTGGTGCGACCGATGCGCTCGACGCTCTCAACAATTCGACCTACGCCTACCTGACCCAGCAGGGAGACGAGAGCGATGCAACCTCGCTCGAAAACATGCGGGCCAGCATCCAGTGGATGCGCGCATGCAACAGCATCCGCTCCTCGCTAGGCCTTGGCGAACTCACTGTGACCGACGAGCTTATGGCCAAGGCGCAGGCCGATGCCAACTATTCCGACACTGAGCTTAGCCATGCCAGGCAGTTCAACGTTGGGGAGAATCTGGCGTGGAACTACGGATCGAATCCGTTCATTCAGTGGTACGACAACGAGAAGGTCTATTTCGACAATGCGTGGGCGAGCATCACCGGCGGCAGCGCGTCCGATGCTCCCGTAGGAGCTGAGGCGAAAAGCTGGTATGACAGCCACGAGTCAGAGGTGAACGCTTATCTCGAAAATGCGTATCCCAACAAGAGTGTTGGCCATTACATGAATGTGATCAACAGCTCATATGGCACCACTGGCTTCGCCATCTGCACCCGTGGAAGCATGAGCAACTGGAATACCTACGGACAGGTGTTCAATTTCAACTCCTCTGATGGAATGAGCGTCGACGAATACGAGCAGCGCTTCCTGGCCTATTACGATTTGGTTTGCGGAGACTTGGTCGCTCAGGAGGAAGCCATGGCGCTCTCCGAGGCAGAGGCCGCTGTAAGCGATATGCAGGCGGCGCTGGAATCCTGCATTGGGACCAAGGATGCCGCGCTTGCAGCTCTCGATGATGCCACCGATTTGTCCCATGCGACCATCGAGGGTGTCGAGCCATTCAAGGATTACGACGGAACGCCTCGGACGCAGGATGGTCTCGTGGTGAAGCTGACCGTCTCCAACGGCGCAGCGTCTGAAACCTACACGCTCGTTGAAGGCGAAGACTACACGGTTTCATACAGCGACAACACCAATCCCGGAATCGCCACTCTCACCGTGGCGGGTACGGGCCAAAAGGGGAGTGGAGAGTTCTGGGGTCAGACGAGCACGACGTTTCAGATCCAAACTCCTGTGGATCCTTCTGGTTGGCAGTACTCCATCGAGAATGACTATGTTATGATAACCGGCTATATCGGGACCGATTCCGACGTCGTCATTCCATCTGAAATCGCAGGCAAACCGGTGGTTGTCATCGCCAGCTTCGCCTTCGATTGCTGCAATACCTTCAGGTCAGTGGTCATCCCGGATTCCGTAACCACCATCGGCGCCTGCGCTTTCAATCGCTGCGAGAACCTTGTTTCCGTTGAGATTCCCGACTCTGTGAAGGTCATCGGCATCCAGGCTTTCGAGGGATGTGAGGCTCTCGAGTCAGTGACGATGCCAGACTCCATCGAGCGCATCGACACTTCGGCATTCAGCGGATGCTCGTCTCTCGCATCCATTGACATCCCGGATGGTCTGCCTTACATCGCTGCCGGTGTTTTCAAAGGATGCTCTTCGCTCAAGTCCGTGGTCATCCCGGATTGGGTGACCATTATCAGGTATGGCGCTTTCGGCAATTGCACGTCCCTCGCTTCCGTGGAGATTCCGGATTCCGTTACCACCATCAGCGGCCACGCATTCCACGGATGCTCGTCGCTTACGTCCTTCGAAATCCCTGATTCCGTAACCACCATCGAGGAGTATGCCTTCTACCAATGCACGTCCCTCGCATCGGTGACAGTTCCTGGCTCCGTGGAGAATATCGGCGTTTCGGCCTTCATGAGCATTGCTGAGGGGAGCATCATCTACGTTCCGAACCAAGCGATGAAGGACTTGCTCAGCGGGAAGTACTCGACCAGCTCGACGACAGTTGTAGTCACGAGTGGCTGGCAGAAGATCAACGGCGCCTGGTATTACTTCGATGGCGACGGCAAGCTGGTTATCGATGATTGGGTCAAGGATTCCAAGGGCTACTGCTACCTTGATGCCGATGGCAAGATGGTGACCGGAACCAAGTGGGTCAAGGT